>JAEERZ010000121.1 GCA_016286075.1 Selenomonadaceae bacterium | reverse complement strand
GGTCTTCGTCTTCGACGAGCCCACCATCGGCCTGCACCCTCTCGACGTACAGGTACTGCTCGAAGTGTTTCACAAGCTGGTGAAAGCGGGCGCCACCGTCGTCGTCATCGAGCACGATCTGGACGTCGTCAGGAACAGCGACTATATCATCGATATGGGACCGGGCGGCGGCGAAGCGGGCGGACGGATCGTCGCCTGCGGCACGCCGGAAGAAATCGCCGCCGCGAAAGGCAGCGTGACCGGAAAATATCTGCGCGGACAGAGATGAAAACAGCCCGCGCGGCTCCAAGCGACATACAAAACCCCATTCGCGTTTGACGAATGGGGTTTTCTGCGCTGCCAAAAAAGCGTGTCCCCATAAAACATGGAGACACGCTTTTCCCCTTGCATCAAAAATAGAAGTTCAATTCCCCGAAGAACGTGGAAGAGTCGATGTTCTTCGCTCCCTCGACGATGCCCATGGTGCTTCCGTTGAAATACATGAACGAGCCGACGACGTTTTTGGCAAAGGCATAGTCGAAGCCGTATTCTTGTCCCTTCTGGCTAAGGCCCAGCGCAGTGTCCGTCGGCATCCATGCCGCGAAGCGTCCCAGCATCCGAAGCCGGAACCAAAGGCCGTAGGAGCCGGGCTGCTGGGGATTGACCCCCTTGTAATTGACCTGGAAGGTCCATGCGCGCCGCTGCCCTTTCTTCACGAGGTCGCCCGCGCCGTAGTCCACCCGGTCCGGCGCCGTGTTCCACGCCATGTAGAAATTCGCGGACAGATTGCGGCTGAACTTGTAGCCGACGCCCACGTCCCAGATGTTGGCGGCGTCCTTGTTGTAATGGTAGCGCAGCATGTCCTTGTTGCGGAAGGTGTGCCACCCCACGCCCCAAGTCCATTTCGCGTTCCTGTCGTTGTAAATCTCAATGCCCTGATAGCTGGAGGTGTAATTGTCCGGCTCCCCCGCCATGGGGTCGATGCGCGGCATGCCGTCGGGCGCCTGGTTCGCGCGTCCGGCGGTGAGGGAGACCTTCACATCCTTGCCGAAAACGAGCTGCCCGCCGGAAATGCTGTCGTCGGCCACCATGCCGTTGTCCACCATCGTGAAGAACGGCAATTTTCCCAGCCGGATCACCGTATTGCCGTACGTTCCTTCCACCCACGCGCGGTTCATGCGGAATTCCGGCTCCCGGTTCATGTTCACGGAAGGACCTCTGCCCGTGCTGTTCCGCGCAGTGTCCATGTCCGTGTTGTATTCCATCCGCGCTTTGCCGACCCAGTGCTCGTTGATCCTGGCTTCCGGCTCCAGCCGCAGGGTGACGTATTGGGAATTTTTCTTGTCCTCGCCGTCGACCCGGATGGTCTTGTACCGATAGCGGAGGACGCCGCCCCACTTCACGTTGTCCACCTTTTTCTCCAGCGCGGAAACGCGGACGCCAAGGCTGTGAAGCTCGTCCGCGTACTCGGCGGCCAGCTTGTCGATCAGCGCCTTGTCTCCGCCGCCTTTCGCCATGGCGCGGGCGACCATCTGCGCCATCTCGTAGCGGGTGATCTCCTGCTCGCCGCGATATGTGCCGTCGCCGTATCCTTCAATGACGCCGTCGGCCGCCAGCTGCGCCACCGCGGCATACGACCAGTGATCCAAAGGGACGTCCGAAAAGGGATTTTCCGCGGCAAAGGCTTTCGGAGCCATGCAGACAAAAACAGCCGACGCCGCAAGCCACTTAAAGTTCCGTTTCATTGTACATTCCTCCTGTCAAAACGCATGGCTGAAGCCGAGAGAGAATCCGACGCCGTTGTAGCCGGGGTTGTGCGTGCCCATGCCGTTGGAGGAATGGGCGATCGACCAGCCGACGCTGAACGAGCCGTTGTCGTCGTAATTCCAGATGAGCCGCGGTCCGGTCCGCCACAGGAAGCCAAAAGCGCGGCCATGGGCCGGGTGCGCCCGGTTGTAAACCATCAGGCTGCCCGAGGCGTCCCAGGAAGCCGAAAATTTGCCGGAAATCTTCTGCGTCCACCGAAGCATGACGGCGGGCCCGAGGCCGACAGCCTGACTGTCCTCATCATAACCGTACTCAGAGGTGTAGCCGAGAGGACGGCTGAAAGTGAGACCGCGATGGATGGTGAGCGCCCGGCACTTATGCGCGACCTGGAAAAAATGGACGTTGTAAGAATTGACGTCGCGATTCTTGAAAAAGCGGGCGTCCAGATATTCCAGCTGCACTTCCCCATTATCGCGCTTTGGGGTCGATGCAGCGGACTTCTCCGCCTTTTCCGCAGGCCCGGCCGCCTGCGCCGGCGCGCAGGAAGCGAGAGCCGCAAGGAAACAGCCGACAGCTAACCCAACGGCCAAAGCATGTATCCGCATAGCACATATCTCCTTCGCAAGATATTTTCACATCATATAGACAGCATACCATCAAAGCGCCGCGGGTACAACCCGTTTGTCAGTCCCGCAGCCAGAAATTTTGATTCCGCGTTTCCCATCGTCTCACAGCGCGAACCGTTTTTATTTCGGGCGATGTGCGGTCAAAATGACGCAAAAAAAGAACCGGACGCTGAAGTTTCCAAACGCCCGGCTCTTTGCATATCGTTTTAGTCAGAAATATCCACGTCCGGCGCGACGTGAACGGTATACTCGGGATAGGCCGCGCTGATTTCTTCGGTAAGGATGCGCACGCCTTCCATGTGGTCGACGTCGAAGCTCATCACCACGTCGCAGCGCAGGGCCTTTTTCTCCGGCTCCACGTAAAATCCGTGAATCTGCACCGCCCAGTCGTGGGCCATGACGATCTCCCGCACGGCCTTTTGCATTTTCGCGGCTTCGTCGTCTCCCGTATTGTGGGAATAGACGCCGACCCCGACGAGGAAGACGCCGGTTTCCTCCACGATCTTCCGCTCCACTTTCCGCGTCAGCCGATCCACTTCCGCCACGGTCATCGTATCGGGCAGCTCGAGGTGCACGGAAGCGAGATTCTTATCCGGCCCGTAATTGTGCAGGACGAGGTCGTAAGCGCCCCGCACTTCCGGCTCCTCGTTCAGCAGTCCCTTGATTTTCCGCGACAGTGCCTTGTCCATGCGCACGCCTAAGACGTCGTCCAGCGTCTCCTTCATCATATCGACGCCCGACTTGATGATGAAGCCGGAAATGACGACGCCCACATAGGCCTCCAGCGAAATGCCCGTATAAAGGAAAATCAGCGCCGAGGCGAGGACGGACAGCGACAGGACCGCGTCGAAGGACGCGTCCGCGCCGGAAGCAATCAGCGCCCCGGAGTTCGCCTTCTCTCCCTGAGCCTTCACATAGCGCCCCAAAACAATTTTCACGACGACGGCAATCCCGATGATGACGAGGCCCACCGTGTCATAGTCCGCCGTTTCCGGATGGAGGATCTTCTTCACCGACTCCACGGCGGAGGTGATGCCCGCGTACAGCACGAGACCGGAAACGATCATCGCGCTCAGGTACTCCACGCGTCCGTAGCCAAAGGGATGCTCCCTGTCCGGCGCTTTTCCCGCCAGCTTCGCGCCGAGGATGGTGACGACCGAGGACATCGCATCGGACAGGTTGTTCACCGCGTCTAAAATCACCGCGATGGAATTCGCGGCGAAGCCGATGACGGCCTTCGCCGCCGCCAGCAGCACATTGGCCAGAATGCCGACGACGCTGGTGCGGATGATAATCTTGTCCCGGCTTTCCGCCGAAAGTTCGCCTTGTCTGTTGATTTCGTCCGCCATGTCAGTTGTTCACTATATCCTTCGTAACATTCACGTTTTTCGCTTCCTCGTATTCCATCGTGATGCCGACGCTGAAATGGAGGATATACTCCGGCTGCTCCGGCAGCGGAATCCAGTAGCCGTAGGAATCTTTGCCGAAGGGCCCTTTGTAGGTAATAGCAATGGTTTTCTTTTCGTCCGCCGCCTCGTTGCAGCGGCAGCCCTTGTGCTGCTCCGGCTTGCCGTAGGACGAGCATTTCGAGCCCACCTTGATGCCGAAGGCCTCTGCCTTCTTGTTCGCCGCGACGATTTCCCGGCTCTTCTTTATGAGCAGGATTGGTTCGGGAAACCCGTCCCACATCAAATGAAACGCGCGGATGATCTCTTCTGCTGTCATGGTAAAACTTCCTTTCAAAAACCCCTGTCAAATTTCCCCGTCTTTCGGGTCGTCCACATAATCAACTTCGGAATAGCCCGGGCAGAGCGTAATTTGATGCTTCAAGCCCGCCGGAATGAAATACGTCTCGCCCGCCTTGTAGGTCGTGGTTTTGCCCTCCGCCGTGAATCGGCACTCACCGCTGACCACGACCGTCCACTGGGCGGCGTGGGCGTGCTCCGGGAACGGCACTTCCTTTTCCGCGCTGACGAAATAGACCGTGCCCGTCGAAGTGTGGTCGACGTGAACCGTCAGCCCCTCGATTCCGTAATCACGGCTTGGAACGTTGTCGATAATGTCTGCAAAAAATTTTCCCATACTTTATTTCCCCTTTACAAGATGACTTCCCTGTTGTCCAGGATTGCACGTCCCGCCGTGCAGGCCGGGCAGTCGCACCATTTGCCTCCGGCGGCGATCAGTTCCTTGAAATGCGCCGCCATCTTGGACGCGAATTCCTCGCCGACGATTTTTTTGCCTTCCTCGGACTCGAAGAAGCTCAGCGAATCCTCGGCGGTCTGCACGTCTTTTTCCAGCTCGGCGACGAGCTTCGCGCTCAGGGCCTTTTCGTCAGGCGTGCCCACTGATTCCAGCCATTCTTGGGCCAATGCTTTCAGCGGTCCGTAGCAGCTCGGCGCCGCAATCAGGTCTTTGACTTTTTCAATGATCTCCGCTTTTGTCATTTTCATGTCCTCCTGAGTTTACAATGATTACGCTTTGTTGAATTTATCCTTGCCCTGTTTGCAGACCGGGCATTTCCAGTCGGCGGGAAGATCCTCGAAGGCCGTACCCGCGGGGATTCCGTGCTCCGGGTCGCCCACCGCCGGGTCGTAAACCGTGCCGCAGACGGAACAGACGTATTTGCCCGTGGCCTTTTGCTCCCCGTAATTCATCGCCGGGGGAATCGGCGCGGGCATATCGGCGAGATCGACGACCTTCTTCGCGTCGAGGTTTTCATAGCCCAGCGGCGTATGGGTGGAAAGATACACCGTCTTGTGGCTTTCGATGAACGCGCGGACCTTGTTCAGCGTCTCCCGCGCCGCCGCCTTGTCCTCGGTGGCCACCGACAGCTTGTTTTGGTAAAGCGCCTCGTCCGTGTAGGTCACGTCCCCGTGGATGATGTAATGCAGGCCGTCGATCTCCGCGATGACGATACTGTTGCCCGTGGTATGGCCGGGGGCGAAGATGTAATAAATGCCGTCGGCGATTTTTTTGCTCTTGTCGAAGTTCTCGTAAGGGCCGTCCTCGAAGTCCACGCGGACGACGTTGTCGCCCTTCAGCTCCATGGCGTCCGCCTCGACGCGGGAAATGTAAATCTTCGCGTTGGGGAAGCTGCGCAGCTCGCCCGTGTGGTCGGGGTGCTTGTGGGTGACGAGGATTTTCGTCACCTGCTCCTTCTTATAGCCCAGCTTCGAAAGCGCCGTCACATAATCGTCAATCCGCGACCCGAGATAGATGGGCGCGTTCACATCCGCCGCCATGTCCGGCTGCTCAAGAGGCATCCCCGTATCCACCAGGATGACCTCATTGCCGAGGTCGATGAGGTAATTCTGCAAGGTGCTTCGGTATTTCACGCTTTTGTCGAACTTGTCCTCGCCGTCCTCCAGCCCCATGGCAAAGGGCTGGGTCATAAATCCGTTCTCATAGAGTTTGACTGCTTTGATTTCCATTGGCTTTTCACTTCCTTCCGCGATCATCGAAAAGTTTCCCGCCATCAGGCCGATGGCCCCGACGCCGACGGCCTTGATAAATTCCCGGCGTTTCATCATCTTTCTCCTATGATTCCTGTATTTCCAAAACCTCGGCAATTACGAAGCAATGGGACTGCGTTTCGCCCTGCATCGAGTAGAAGGATTTTTGGCACGCCTCGGGAATCGCCGCCTTGTCCATCTGCTGCACATAGAGCTTCCTGCAGATCAGCGTTTCTTTCGCTTCCTCGTAGGTGACGCCGTTCGCCAGCGGCTTCGGCGTCAATCCCGCCGCCTTCGGCTTGTCCGTGTCGCGCCCGGACTTGGAGCCGAAAACCCCCAGCGCTTTCTTGTATTTCTCATCGTAAAAGGAGACCGTGATCTCATCGTGTCTCGCCACGAATTCGCAGGTGTAGCGGACGGGCTTGACGAAAAGGAACGCCACGGGCTTGTTCCAGATCGTGCCCATGCCGCCCCAGCTGATGGTCATGCTGTTGAAGTCGTCCTTCGTTCCGGCGGTCAGCAACGCCCAATCCTTGTCGTACTTCGTGAAGGGATGCGTCTGAAAATCCTGTATGTTCATCTGTCATTTCCTTTCTATGCTTTCAGCTTGAATACTTTTTTCTGCATGCCGCAGACCGGGCAGACGAAGTCCTCCGGCTCCGCGTCGAGGTCGCCGATGTACTCGTAGCCGCAGCAGCCGCAGACGTAAATCTTCTTGCCCGCCACGTCCAGCGTCTCGGGCTTGTATTTTTTCAGGAGCGCTTCCAGCATTTCGCCGTGATGGCCTTCCTGCTTCGCAAAAATCTCCATCTCGTCGGCGGCCTCGGTCAGCCCCGCGGCGCGATATTTGTCCGCGAAATCCCTGACCGTTTTCTCGCCGGCGTATTCGGCGGCCATCACGCCGCGCACCAGCGTCCAGAAGTCCTGCGGCACTTTGGCGTTCAGCGTCGCGTAGAATCCCGCGTGGACCGC
>JAEERZ010000120.1 GCA_016286075.1 Selenomonadaceae bacterium | reverse complement strand
CGGGTCGTTGTTCACCACGTCGGCGACGGCACAAATGAGCCGGATGGTTTCCTTCGCGATATGATACCCCGGCGCGGCCTTGCCGCCGAAGAAATACGTCGTCGGCACCATGTCGGAGTCCTTGCCCCGGCGCAAGCGGTCGTATTGATACATGATATGCAGGATATTCATCAGCTGCCGCTTGTAAGAATGGATCCGCTTGACCTGAATGTCGAACAGCGTCCCCGGGTCGACGCGAAGACCGGTCTTTTCGCGGAGACGGCGCGCGAGAATCTTCTTTCGCGTCAACTTGATCTCCGCCAGCCGCTCCAAAACTTCCCGATCGTCCTGCAATTCCGCCAGATGGGACAGCAGCTCCGGCCTCTTCTGCCACGCGGAGGTCAGTTTCTCGTCGAGGAAATCCGCCAGTTCCGGATTCGCCGCAATCAGCCAGCGGCGATGCGTGATGCCGTTCGTCTTGTTGTTGAACTTCGCCGGGAAGAATTCAAAGAACGACCGCAGGGTCGTATGCTTCAATATCTCGGAATGAATCGCCGCCACGCCGTTGACGCTGTAACTTCCGACCACGGCGAGACGCGCCATGTGGACCTGGCCGTCCTGGATAATCGACAGCTCGCGAACGCGCTCCTCGTCCTTCGGGTAACGACGGCGCACATGCTTCAAAAACCGCGCGTTGATTTCATCGATTATCATATAGATCCGCGGCAGCATTCCGCGGAACATCCCGACGGGCCAGCGTTCCAGCGCCTCGGGCATGATCGTATGGTTCGTATAGGCCATCACGTTTGTCGTGATTTCCCACGCCTCTTCCCAAGGCATCTTCTCTTCATCGACAAGGATCCGCATCAGCTCCGCTACCGCTAAAGCCGGATGGGTGTCGTTGATATGGATGGCGATCTTGTCCGGCAGCTCATGGAGCATAATGCCTTCTCTCTTATGATGGCGCACGATGCTCTGAACGCCCGCCGAAACGAAGAAATATTCCTGAATCAGGCGCAGACGGCGTCCCTCTTCGGTGCTGTCGTCAGGATAGAGGAAATGCGTGATATTTTCGACATAACTGCGGTAACGCATCCTCTCCTGCATCTGTTCATGCGTCAGCGAGCCGCCGAAAACGAAGTCCTTGTCCACCTCCGCGTTCCAAAGGCGGAGCGTATTGACCGTGCTGTTTTTCGCGCCCACCACCGGCACGTCGTAAGGCACCGCCATGACCGTCGTGTAATCTTCATGCACGAGGCGCAGGCTTCCGTCCGGCTGCTCCTGCATGTACGCGTTGCCGCCGAAACGCACGTTGACCGCCTTGTCCGGCTTCCTGTATTCCCATACGAAGCCGTCCCGGAGCCACTTGTCCGGCAGCTCGACCTGGTTGCCGTCGACGATTTTCTGCTCGAAAAGGCCGAATTGGTAACGAATGCTGCACCCGTGACCCGGAAGTCCCAGCGCCGCCATGGAGTCGATGAAGCACGCCGCTAAACGTCCGAGACCGCCGTTGCCGAGGCCGGCGTCCGGCTCCTCCGTCAGATAGCGGGCGAGGCTCAGGTTCAGCGCGCCCAGCGCCTCCTCCATCAAATCCTTGACGCCCAGATTGATCAGGTTCATGTTCAAAAGGCGGCCCAGCAGGAACTCGATGGAAAAATAGTAAATCTGCTTCGCGCCTTTTTCCTGATATGCTTTGTTCGTCTTGATCCAGTTCTCAGAAAGGAGTTCCCGCGTCGTCGTCGCTATGGTCATATATATCTCATGCGGCGTCAGCTCGTCGATATCGCGTCCGTACAGGACGTGCGCCGTCATCACGAAACGCTGTTTCAGCTCTTCGACCTGCGACGCGCTTTCCTTGGCTTTGGCCATCGGCATCTTGTTTCCCCCTCATCATACATTCCCCGCCGCCCGAAAGCTCGGCGGCACAGCCTGCGCACCGTTTTTATATCGTGATGTATTTCCCGATCATCACCGGGAAATTGGTGGCGCCGCGCAGACGCTTGCCCTCGGTGATGACCACATTCTTGTCGGCGATTACATATTCTATCTCCGCCCCCGCGTGCACCACGCTCTTCTGCATCACGACGGAATTGCGCACCACCGCTCCGGGCTCCACCCGAACGCCCCGGAACAGCACGCTGTTCTCCACCGTGCCGTAAATCTCGCAGCCGTTCGCCACCAAAGAGTTTGTGACCTGCGCCCCCTCCTTGTATTCCGTCGGCGCCATGTCCTTCGCCTTCGTGATAATCGGCGCGTCCTCCTGCATGAAAAGCTCCTTCCAGACTTCCGGCTCCAGCATTTTGAGGTTTGACAGATAAAACGCCGGCGTCGAGCAGATCCGCGCCGCGAATCCCTCGTGAATATAAGTGTAGAAATTCAGCCCCGTCGCCTGCTTCAAAATCGCGTCGCGGCGGAAGTCGGTGCCGCCGTGTTCGAAAGCGTAGCGAACTACATTGCAGAAGAGTTCCTTGCTCATCAGGAAAATGCCGAGGGAACGGTAGTCCCCTTCTTCCAGCCCCGGCTTGATAGCCGCGTCTTTCACGTGCCCGTCTTTCCCCGGTTCCAAAATCAGTCCGGAACAGGGGTCGCTGTGCCACGCCTTGCTCGTGACCACCGTCACGTCCGCGCCGCGGTCCAAATGGAACTGCAGCACTTTTCCGAAATCAATGTTGTAAACAGAAGTCGCGCGCGCCAAAAGCACGAACTCCTCGTTGCTGTTCTCGACGAAATGCAGGTTGTAATAAATGTTCCGCAGGTCGCTGGCCTTCTCCCCGTTCTCCGGGCGCACCGGCGGCAGATAGAAAAGTCCTTTGTGATGGCGCGCCAGATCCCAATCCTTACCGGAGCGAAGGTGATCCAAAATCGACCGGGATTTGTTCTCCGGCAGAAGCACGCCCACATTGCGAATGCCCGAATTCACCATGCTGGAGAGCGCGAAGTCCACAAGACGATAACGCCCGGCAAAGGGCAGCGACGCGATGGGCCTGTCCTCCGTCAGCTCCTTGATATATATCTCCTCGCGCTGCAAATCCACGAGGCTCATAACTCTTTTCATCAACTTCTCCTCCTCAATAGCGCCGCCTTTTGAAAATTCTTCCGGCGGATGCATACGTCACAACGGAAATGCAGTTTCCCGAGACGGCCGGCATCAACCCGCCGCTTTCACGGTCTCGTTCTCACCCGTCACCGCAATGGCGTCCGGCGTTCCTTTGACCTTCCCGCCGGCCATGACCCGCGTGCGCGGCCCCAGAATCGCGTGGTCGACCACCGCACCGTCCTCGATGACTGCAAACGGCATAACCACCGAATCCGTAACCTTCGCGCCGCTGCCGATGCGAACGCCCGAAGAAATCACCGAATGCTCCACCTCACCCAGCACCACCGCGCCTTCGTTCAGCAGCGCGTGAGAAACCCGCGCCTCCGGTCCGATATAATGCGGCGGCAGCGGCGGATTCGCCGAATGGATGCGCCACGCGCCGCCCACGTCGATGGGCGTCTCGTCCTCGAGGAAATCCATATTCGCCTGCCAGAGGCTCTCGATAGTTCCGACGTCCTTCCAGTATCCGTCAAAAGCATAAGAGAAAAGTCTCGCCCCGTCATCCAGCATTTTCGGAATAACGTCCTTGCCGAAATCGTGGCTCGAATCTTCCCGTTTCGCGTCTTCCACCAAATAATCGTGCAGAAAATCCTTCGTGAAGATATATATGCCCATGGAAGCCAGATCGCTGGTGGGCTGCGCGGGCTTCTCGGTGAAGCGCGTAATGCGTCCGTCCGCTTCCGCGTCCAAAATACCGAATCGTGACGCCTCTTCCATCGGCACTCGAATGACGCCGATGGTGGCCTCCGCCTTCTTCTCGATATGCGCGTCCAGCATCTTCGAATAATCCATCGCGTAGATGTGGTCGCCGGACAAAATCAGCACATAGTCCGGATCGGACATCTCGATGAAATTCAGGTTTTGGTAGATCGCGTCCGCCGTTCCCCGATACCAGTCCGCGCCTTTCTCCCGCGCGTACGGCGGCAGAATGAACACGCCGCCGCCACGGCTGTCAAGGTCCCACGCATTGCCGTTGCCAAGATAATTGTTGAGTTCAAACGGACGGTACTGCGTCAGCACTCCCACGCGCTCAATTCCCGAATGCGCGCAATTGGAAAGCGGGAAATCAATAATGCGGTACTTACCCCCAAACGGCACCGCCGGCTTTGCCACTTTCGCAGTCAAAATCCCCAGCCGGCTGCCCTGTCCCCCTGCCAGGATCATGGCCAAACATTTCGTTTTCACGGTTCTTCCCCTCCTATATTTTGTTATTCACGTACGAACATATTTATTTGTATAATTCTTCGTAAAATTTGATTTTCCTGCAACAAAAAACAGGTTTTTTCGCAAAGGATTTAATTTGCCGAAATATTTCTTTGTGAATCGGCTCTTCAATAATAGCAATTTTCTTGACAGATTTGCGCTTCATTCGTTACAATGATTGTGTGAGAGGAGCTACTTTTCCGCATTGCTGCGCATTCGAACCGGCGAAAAAATCATCCTTCACAATCGACCAAACGGTCGTGTTGCCTTTTTCGATATATGCATTTTATTTCAAAAATAGGCACAAAGTAGCGCTTTGTGCTTTTTTCATGTTTCCGTCGTATTTTCAAACCTGACATAACTTCAAAAGGAGCGCACCACAACATGATTCTCAAAAAGAAGAAGCAGCCAAAATACCGGGCCATGGCCGTCGGCAGATTTGAAAACGAGGCGCACACCATTTGGTCCACCGACACCGCGGCGTATACCTCCGTCAAAGAATTCGTCAAGGCCGTGGGCGATAAAGACCCCTATTATGAGTGCCTCGCTGAAGAACTTCACGTGAAACCGGAAGAGCTGCCCGCGCATTTGGAAGCCCACGACGGTATTCCGGAAATGTGCGCGCTCATCAAAGTCCTGCTCGCCGTCCGCTTCAACATCGCTATCAAGGGATTCGAACGGCCCCGGGACGCCGTCAACTTCCTCTCTTTCCTGGAGCAGATCGGTTACGCGGCGCCGGCAGACCCGGAAACCGAGGCCTTGATGACGGATATCCCGCAGGAACATCTGAAAAAATGGACGCACCTGCGTCACCGCTCTTTGGTTGACTGGAAAAATTAACACGAACATGCCCTGTATGACAGCCAAAGACCTGCCGCAGTCAGCACAATCCATAAACGACTACAGAAAATCGCCGATTCCCGCCCTTGGGAACCGGCGATTCTTTATGCGCCCAAAATATATTCACAAAAACGCCAACACCACCGCCCCCACACCGAGGGCCATCGAAAAACCTTTCATCGCGTTGCTGAGCCAAGGACCGACAAGCTTTTCCGCCAACGGCCGAAAAAGATAGCTGAGAAAGGACAGCAGCAGGAACGCCAGCGGCACGTCCCCGTTGACAATCGCATAGACAAGCAGCGCCAGCGAGAGCAGCATGCTCATTTTTTGCCCGCGTGAAAACATCGGGCCGTCCGAAGTCGGCTCGATGACCGGGTGCATGTTCAGCCTGTGCGTCGAGAAGGTTTGCCGCTCCTCGTCGTCAAAATCAAAACTATAGTCGCGTCGCATATCGCGCTTCCTTTCGTTAACGTGAAGATTTTACGTCATCTGTCTTCACCCGTTTAACAGTTCCCTGCATACACATACTTCAAATGTTTTTTCGCCGTCTCGCAAAGCTTCTGTATCTTCGCGAGCGGCGTCGGCGGTTCCGTCGTTTTCCAGCGCGGAAAATATCGGCTGATATGGAGAGGAATGTCCTTGGAAATCGACGCGAGCCATGCCGCTTCCTCGTCCATCGCGTCCACGTCGTCGCCGAAGCCCGGCGCCGCCAGCGTCGTCACCTCGACGTGGCAGGACTTCGCCGCCCGCGCAATCGTCCGCTTGACCGTTTCGAAGTCGCCGCCAAGTTTTCTGTAACCTTCCGACGACCACGTTTTTAGATCGATGTTCATCGCATCCACGAACGGCAAAAGCGCTTCCAAGATTTCCATCTCTGCCGTTCCGTTTGTCACCAGCGCGACAAGAAGACCCTTTTCATGAAGAAGCTTCGCCGCGTCATAGACATATTCCCAACCAATCAGCGGCTCGTTATAGGTAAACGCCGCACCGACGTTGCCGCGCGGCGCAAACTCTTCCGCAAGCCTGACGAGTCCCTCGGGAGACAGCCGTTCCGTTTCCGTCTCAGCGCCCACCTGCGAAATCGAGGCGTTTTGACAGAACGCACAGGAAAGATTGCAGCCAAACGTACCGACCGACAGGATGAATTTACCGGACTGCCAGCGGGCGAAGGGCTTTTTCTCCACGGGATCCAGCGCAATCGAGGTCACTCGCCCATAAGAAAGGCTGACAATTTTGCCGTCCCGGTTCCCCCGTGCGCGGCATCGCCCCGTCTGCCCTTCGGACAAAGCGCAATGGTGGGGACAGACGGGACAGCTTGTTTTTTCCGGCATATCATTTTCACCTTCCGGTTTCCACGAAAAATGGAAAATAAACGGGGGCATGCCGAGGGCTTTTCCCGTCAGGCAAGGAAGACATCGAGAAGTCGCAGCAAGGAACTACGTCGAGCGCTGTCTGACACAGCATGACGGGAAAAGAACCGGCACGAATCAATGATGTCTTGTCACTTCAAACCTCCACAGCTTCACTGGTCCGTTCGGATCGATGCCGCCCTTGCGGCAGGCGATGGAAAGCTGCTCCGCCACGGTATCGATTCCCGCAAGATCGGGAAGCAGCAGCCCGCGACGCCCGCCGTTTTCAACGATGACGCCATATCGCTTCGGGTCGAGCATTTCATCCGAATCGA
>JAEERZ010000119.1 GCA_016286075.1 Selenomonadaceae bacterium | reverse complement strand
GTTCGTACAGTCGATAGCCTGTTCCGAAGACCTAGTGAAGACTGGGCTACCGCTCTGGGCGATAACCTTCTTGAAGTACTTATGGGAGCCTTCTACCAAAGGGAGCACAGTTACACTTCCA
The DNA here is from genome assembly GCA_016286075.1 of Selenomonadaceae bacterium. GTDB lineage: Bacteria > Bacillota > Negativicutes > Selenomonadales > Selenomonadaceae > RUG12372. The sequence continues at coordinate 6,749 of JAEERZ010000119.1, read as the reverse complement.
CCACCGGCGGACTCACCGAAGATGGTCACGTTGTCGGGATCGCCGCCGAAACCTGCGATGTTCTCATGTATCCACTTCAAGGCCATCATCTCATCCATGATTCCCAAGTTCTGCGCGTCGGGATAGTCCTTGCCGTCTGGCAGGTGAGACAAATGTAAGAAACCGAAGATACCAAGCCTGTAAGTGATGCTGACAAAAATGACATCAGGGTTTTCTTTGACGAGATTATGACCATTGTACAACGGGTCGACCGTTCCGCCATATTCAAAAGCACCGCCGTGAATCCATACCATGACCGGTTTTTTAGCATCTGTCATTTCGTCCGCTTTCCATACGTTCAGATAAAGGCAGTCTTCCCCTCTGACGTAAACGGAAGCAACTTGCGCAGCGTAATCCGACTGGCAGGGAGTTTTCCCGTTATAGTACGCTTCATAAACGCCGTCATCCGGCACGACGTCAACCGGGGCTTTCCAGCGCAGATTCCCCACAGGCTGCTTGCCTACGAACGGAATCCCCTTGTACGCGATGACCCCGTCGTTCTTTTTGTCGACAAATGTGCCGTTCACGCACTTGACCGCAAGCGACTTGTCATAATTTCCGTCGGCAATCCGTTTGTTCTCGCCGTACTTCGCTCTCATCTCCTCTTTCGTTTCGCTCAGCGTTTTTGCGGCCTCTGCCGCCGCACCATACCCGAAAGCACACAGGCAAGCGGCGAAACTGAAAGCCATCAGCGCGGCCAATAAGAGACTAAGCGCTTCTTTTGAGATTTTCATATTCTTTTCTCCTTAAAGATTTTGTATTTTCTGCCTTTCATTATACTACAAGTCAAGGCTCCATAAAATTGACGCTGATGATAAAAATATTTTATATTATATCGTATATCCTATGCCCAGGAACAGCCGACTATTGATGTAACCTATTTTCTGCCGGAGAATAAAAAAACCGGAGGCCGCTATGTGACGGTCTCCGGTAATGTGAAGATGCTCGACGGGATACAACGTGCTATAATCATGACAGACAGGAAAAAGATTCCCATCGAGAACGTCTGATACATCGAAGTATTCCGTACCCCGTCAGAGATATTGGAAAGCTATCTGAAAAACAATATTCCGGTGGGAATTGATATTTCCCCAGTGAAAACAAGCAGGTAACAAACACTATGTGTGGAAGATATGGCGTAGATGAAAAGGTGAATGCTTAGGCAACACAGGAGATATCATGAAGAAGGAGTTACCTCACTTCGCTATAGGATCTGCTTATGGCGGTTCGCAGGATTGGTGTCCAGATGACTGGATGCGCATCGGGGGATGTGCCGCCATCACCGCCTGCGACAGCAGCATCTTCCTCATGCTCCACAAAGGCAGGAGGGAGCTTTATCCTTACGCTCTAAGCGAAATTTCACGTAAGGATTATGTCGACTTCACGGATATTATGAAGCCTTATCTTTATCCGAGGCAAGGGGGCGTCGACCGGCTGGACATTTACACGGACGGTTTCGGTCAATTTCTACGAGACCGGGAAGAAACGAGCCTTTCTATGTCGCCATGGCCGGGAGAAAAGGATTTAATTGAAACGAAAGAAATCGTCAAAAAGCAGATCAATAGCGGATGGCTCATTCCCAGTCTGACGCTTCTGCATAATCGACCATCCATGCAAGAATTTGTATGGCATTGGTACCTTCTGAACGGTTATCTTGAGCAAGGTGATACGTTTCTTGTCAAAGCTGTAACATTCGGGACGTGGCGATGGCTGGATTTCGCGGTGCTTTGGGATACGGGCTTTGACCGAAAAGGCGGTCTGATTCTTTATGACATGCCATAACAGCCCACTTTTAATTATTTTGAGGAGAGATTTCATGAAATACGCCATACGAGAACTGCTGCCGAAAGACGATAAAATAATCGAGAAAGTCATCCGGCAGTGCCTGATTGAGTTTGGAGCCAACCACGAAGGAACGGCATGGACAGATCCCAACCTCGGAAATTTTTCCCGCATATATTGCACTGCGGGGAACAAATATTGGGTAGCGACAGATGAGGACGGAAATATCGTCGGCGGCGCAGGAATTGGACATATCGATGGAACGCCCCAAATCTGTGAGCTGCAGAAAATGTATTGTTTACCGACGGCAAGAGGCTCCGGTATTTCACATACGCTTATGGATACAGCTCTCGCTTATGCAAGGGAATTTTATGCAAAGTGCTATCTGGAAACCCTTGAAAACATGACGGCTGCCCAAAGATTCTATGAGAAATACGGCTTCCAGCGGATTGCCGCTCCTATCGGGCAAACAGGACATTTCGCCTGTGATGTACGTTATATAAAAGATTTGTGAGAAAAGGCCGGGACGTTCAAAACAGTCCCGGCTTTTTGATGTAATCTTTTCCTGTCAAGAGCGAACAACTATAATTCGATGATGTCCGCCTTTTTCACAAAATATAACTTAAACCAGTACAATCAATAACTGAAAACTGCCTCACCAAAACTTGAATCAGCCGCGCCGATACACACATTTCCCGTCAACCCATGTCTGTACGGCGACGGTATTGTGTATCTCGCCGACAGGGACTTGGAAAATATCTTGGCTGAGCACGGCGAAATCCGCTTTCTTGCCCACCTCTATCGAGCCGATCATACTACCCCACCCCTCGCAGTCCGCACTGCCACGCGTCCAGAGTCGTACGGCCTCGTCAAGGGTAATGGAATGCTCCTTGCCGAGCACCTTTCCCGTGATGGTTTTCCTGTCGACCATCCACTCTATCGAGCAAAACGGATTAAGCGGATCGATCGGCATATCGGTACCGCCTCCCATGCGGATTCCCATGTCGACCATTTTGCGGTATCGAGCCATCGCGTTGGCACGGGAATTACCCCAATACCGCAGGTAATTTTCGCCGAGGAGATACGGCTGGTGCTGCACGGTGACGCAGATGCCAAGCCTTTTTATCGTCTCCAGCTGTTCGTCCGTCGAAAGAGGCAGATGGCAGATTGTCCAGTTCAGCTTGCCGATATCGGTTTTATTCCCCTGCTCCGACAGCAACGGAATAATTGACGCTGCGGACTTGTCGCCGTGGATATGAATCTGTAACTGGAGATGTGCCCCGGCGCAAAGTTCCATAATGCGGCGCAGCTCGTCCTGTCGTGACGGCGGCCACACTTCGATGCCGTGATAATCGGGGTCGGGCTGAACTCCAGAGATAACTTCATAAGGATCGATGAGATTCGCACTCTCCACGCCTCCGTCGCTCATCACTTTTATGCCCTGAAACTTGAAGAAGTCCGTGTTTTGAGTCTCGCTGAAAGCCGTGACGCCGTATTTTGCCATCTCATACGAAGTGGAAAAGAACGATGCGGAAAGGCGAAGCGGAAGTTTCTTCTCCTTGCAAAGTGTCATCACGGTTTTGAGATTATATTCCGACGTCTCTGCGCTCGCGCCGATGGCCCCCGACTCTGCCGACGTCGTCACGCCGTAGCCGTTCAGCTTTTTGGCGACGGCAATCATCGCCTCACCGAATTTCGATGCGTCGGCTTTCGGCTCCGCCGCCGTCAGCCTGTCTGCCGCCGCATCCATCAATATTCCGGTAGGCTGTCCCGAAGAATCGCGGTCAATCACGCCGCCCGGTATCTCCGTATCTGCACCTATCCCGGCAATCTGGAGCGCATGCGAGTTCGCGACCTTCACATGTGCACCGCGCGGGAGGCTGACAGGATTGTCAGGGCAGGCACGGTCAAGTTCCTCACGTGTCGGCAGTCTTCCCTCCGAAAGTTGCGTCTCATGCCATGACATACTCCCGAGGAGCCATTCCCCCGGCTTTGTGGTTTTTGCTCGCGTCTTCAGTGCGTCGAGCAAGTCGCTGATGTTCCGCGCCTCACTGAATGAAACGGCGGTCACCTGATTTGCCTCCATGAACGGGTGCGCATGGCTGTCGTTAAGACCGGGGATCATCAGACGCCCGGCAAGATCGATCGTCTCCGTTTTTGAATCGGCCATCGTCATGACGGAATCATTGCTACCGACGGCGATGATTTTGTCGTCTTTTACCGCAACGGCCTCGGCAATCGTGCATAGCGTGTCGGACGTGTAAATTTTCCCATGATGAAATATGAGATTTGGCGTACATTCCATTCTATTTCCCTCCTGCCTGATGGGATATATTCTACACCCGATTACTATATTCCTGCCAAAAACGAAAAATCCGGAGGCCGTTATGTGACGGTCTCCGGTAATGTGAAGATGCTGAACGGGATAGAACATGCTATAATCATGGCAGACAGAACAAAAATCCCCATCGAGGATGTACGATATATCGAGGGGGATCTGTTCCGGCTGTTTGAGTAATGGGGCAATTTCATGATAAGAAATGTGATTTTAATCTGCTGGGGGGACATGTATGATAAGGATTTCTTTCCGCAGGAAAAGCGTCTGCATGGGCGATGACGCAATGAATGGAACGTACCAGATTGAAATGCCCGACGATGCATTGCTTCGCGACTTGATGCACGTCGCCCTGCATGGCGGCAACGGCAACGACTGGCCAATCCCATACACGGGTGCAGACAGTCACTGGATCATTGAATCCAATATCGGGAATCTCGCACACATATACACGGACAATGAGGGCGAATGGCATACGGAATATCTCGATATTGCCGAGAATACCCTCTTGCGCGAATTGGGAATCACCTCTATTTTTGGCGGCAGGCCATAAAACATGGAGATGAAGATTTGATGGCGGAAAAAGTGTTGTACGGCGTTGAAGACATCGCCTTGATGGATGTGGATGGGGAACTATGTCTGCGCGATGGCGGGAATTTGTACCAGATACATTCTCATCCCTATGAGCCATGCACTTATCTTGTACGGGAGGGAAACATAGCCGCCACTATCCATAACGCCTTTGAGTCGAGCACAATCCGGCGAGTTGCCGAAGAGAGGCAACCGATACGCGCAGTCACGGGAGCCGAGTACGACGCCGACAGGCTCTGTCGCTTCCTTGCGTTTGCGGCGAAGCATTGTCCAGATCATGATGTCAGCTATGTGGAAGGGAAAATGGCGATAGAAAAGATGAAGGAGCTTGGCGCGACCATGCCGGAAACCGCCGTGGGGATGAGCGATCTTGGAGTCAGGACGATCAGCAACGCATTCAGCCACTCGAAAAAACTGGCCGAGCGGGTCATGAGGATGGAAGACGGAAAAGTTTATGTGCAAATCAAGAAATGATAAAAGCAAGAAGTAAGCAGAAACGCGCTCACCAAGTCCGGTGGGCGCGTTTCTGCTTTACCTATATACGCTCGTGTTCGGCCTCTTGCGCCAATAATTGTCCATCGACATGTCTGCTGTCTTAATCCCACATCGCCGTATTTCTCACCCTTAAAAACTTATCCTTGCAATGGGGGCATTTCAGTTTCTTCATGTCCACATGGTGGAGAACCGTTACCTTGCCTCGACATTTTCCGCAGCGATGACTCCATCATGCCTTCCGTCCATCTCCAGTCTCACAGCAACGCTTCAGCCTGGGTTACAACTTTTTGGCGAATTCCCTGATTTCGTTCATCTTGTTGTCGGATTTGTTCTCATCACCGTGTGCGGTAATGACGCCAACATTTTCCATGTTGACGTAGGCAGTAAACCCTTTGAACTGGGCAATCGCCGCATCGTAAACTCCCGGCGAGTGAGAGGACAAAAGCAGCGCACCCTTTTTTGCCTTGAGGGGCTTGCCTATACAGTAAAGCCTTTGAATTGCGGCCTCCATCTGAGCCGACATGACGAAATAGTAAATCGGGGATGCGAAAACGATCATGTCCGCCTCTTTATAGGCCGGTAATATCTTTTCAAAATCATCCTTTTGCACACAAGCGCCCTCGCCTTTGGTATGGCAGTATTCACAGGCCATGCACCCCGCAATCTTCATGCGCCCGACCTGGTATTCCTCCACTTCGTGACCTGCGACTTCGGCTCCCTCGCGGAATGCCTGCACCATAGCGGATGTGTTTTCTTTCCTCGGACTACCGTTAAAAACTGCGATTTTCATTGTGTACCCCCCTTAAAATGATTCTGTATTATTATTCTACGCCAAATACCACCTTTCCTGCAATAAAAAAGAGAGTAGTGCCGAAACCATACCTTTCTGTAATCGAGCAGCACATCAAGGAACAACCGAGCATTACCGTCACATACTTCCTGCCGGACGATAAAAAAGCCGGAGGCCGCTATGTGACGGTCTCCGGCAATGTGCGAAAGCTGGATGGCTTGAAACGTGTTATAATCATGGCAGACAGGACAAAGATTCCCATCGAGGATGTTCGATATATCGAGGGAGAGTTGTTCCAAGGATTTAAGCAATGAGGCGATTTCATGGTACGAAATGTGATTTTCGACATTGGAAATGTGCTGATGGATTTCCGATGGATGGAGTATATGTATTCTCTGTTTGGCGACGACAAACAAACCATTGCGGCTGTCAATCAGGCCATATGGCGTCACGGAACTTGGGTATCAATGGACGAGGGAACGGACGAAGCCACCGCCATTGAAAAGGCGGTCAGCCTTGTCCCATCTCACGAAGGTGAAATCCGCAGGGCGTTCGCACATGCAGGGCAAGCTATGCACAAGCAAGACTATGCCATTCCGTGGATACAGGAACTCAAACGCATGGGAAAGCGCGTGTTTTACCTTTCCAACTATTCGGCGTTCTCCATCAAGGCCAATCGAGACGTTCTGGATTTCTTGCCACATATGAACGGCGGCA
>JAEERZ010000118.1 GCA_016286075.1 Selenomonadaceae bacterium | reverse complement strand
TGCGTGATAGACCTCGGCGCACCACTGGAGGCACTGAGCGAAGCTCTTCGCGCCGATCGGCATGATCATGAATTCCTGCACGTCGATATTGTTCGTCGCGTGAGCGCCGCCGTTCAGGATATTCATCATCGGCACCGGCAGGACGCGCGCCTGTGCGCCGCCAAGGAAACGGTAGAACGGCTGCCCCTCGGAAATCGCGGCGGCCTTCGCGCTGGCCAGCGAGACGGCGAGAATCGCGTTCGCGCCGAGCTTCTTCTTGCCGGGCGTGCCGTCCGCTTTCAGCATGGCATGATCGACCGTATATGTATCGCTGGCGTCCAGATTCATGACAGCCTTTGCCAACGCTGTGTTGACATTTTTCACGGCTTTCAATACGCCCTTGCCGTTGTAACGTTTCTTGTCGCCGTCGCGAAGCTCCAGCGCCTCATACTGGCCCGTGGACGCGCCGCTGGGGCTCGCCGCGCGGCCCGTGCTGCCGTCGCAAAGCGTGACCTCTGCCTCGACGGTGGGATTTCCCCGCGAATCCATGATCTCGCGGCCGACGACGTTTACGATCTTTGTAAATTCCATTCCAAATCCTCCAATCTTTTTTCGCGAAGCGGCGACCCGCCCCGAACTCGAATATTCACATAATCTATTATATCATTTATCGCGGCGGATAGCGAAGGGAATTTGAATTTTTATTTTGTTTTGTTTTTTCTGTTTTTGCTTTTTGTTTGTAAAATTATATTTGCGACTGCAAATATAATTTGCAGGGGCGCCGCCCCTGCGAACCCTGCAAAGGGAGTTCCTCCCTTTGGAACCCTCCTTAGGGCCCTGCGGGGCCGGATATTCCGCGACGTGCGATTGTGATAACCTAAATGATTATTTATCCCGCGCTTACGGTTATAACAGCTTAAGCTTTAGCCCATTTTACATAATTTAGATTACGCCTGCGCCGCCGAATCCAAAACCCGCAAAAATGGGCTAAAGTATAAGTTGGCAAGAGGCTGAATCGCGGGATGAACTATCCGATAAGTTATTCTGAGTTTTCACCGCGGAATACCGGGCCCGCAGGCCCCTCTGGGGAGCCGCGAGGGTCTCCCTCGCGTGGGCGGGGGCTCCGGGGGAGGGCGACGCCCACCCCCGGAAAGGAAATGTTTCACGTGAAACATTTGGAAATGATTTCCGATTTTGCAACAAGAGTGCGACAGTAAAAGAAACAAACGCTTCCCGCTATTTTTTCACTTTATTTCCCTGCTGTGCTATAATATAGGAATACAAAATAGAACTTGAAATCTCAACGGGGAGGAGAACGCGATGGACGCACAGCAGATCGGGCGCACGATGATGATTTTCGGCGCGCTGCTTTTGGCGGTCGGCGCGTTTTTCTATTTTGGCGGACGATTGTTTCCGCTGGGCCAGCTTCCTGGAGACTTCCATTTCGGCGGCGAAAATTGGTCCGTCCATTTCCCGCTGGCGACCTGCGCGATTATCAGTATCGTACTGTCGCTGTTATTGAATCTGTTTTTCAGACGTTGAATTGTTTACGATTTAGCCTTCCCCTCTGGGGAGGGCTATAGTAACGTATATGGAGGAAACTATGAATCGAAACATGACGATAGGCGCCGCTCTTTTGCTTTCGGCGGTAATCTTCTCAGGCTGCGGCAAGGAAGCGGCGCCGGAACCGAAGCTGCCGCTGGTGCGCACGCAGACGGTGTCCGTCGGGAGCGCGGCGCAGTCGGCGGAATACTCGGGCAGCGTGCATGGACGATATGAAAAGAATATGGCGTTCCAAGTGGGCGGGCAGATCATCGAGCGCAGCGTACAGCTCGGCGACCGCGTGGCCGCCGGCGCCGTGATGATGCGCATCGACCCGAAAGACGTAGCGCAAAAGACGGCCGCGGCGGACGCGCAGGCGGAGTCGGCGGGCGCGCAGCTTGCGCTGGCGGAAACCAATCTCGCCCGTTACCGCGAACTTTATGCGGCTGAGGCCGTGGCGGCGGCAGTGCTCGACCAATACCAGGCGTCCTATGACGCGGCTCTCGCCGCTTACCAAACCGCCGAGGCACAAGCGACGCAGGCGCACAACGCGCTTTCCTATACGGAGCTTGTCGCCGACGCCGACGGCGTAGTCTCCGGCTTGACGGCGGAAGCCGGGCAGGTGGTCGCCGCCGGGCAGACGGTGCTGACCTTCGTGGAATCCGGCGAGCTGGAAGTCGAGATTCACGTGCCGGAAAACCGGTTGGCCGATATCGCCGTCGGCAAGAACGTCGAGGTTTCCTTCTGGGCCATGGAAGCGGCCAAGACCCGGGGCGTCGTGCGCGAAATCGCGCCGATGGCGGACCGCGCGACCCGGACTTACAAAGTGCGCGTCTCGATTCCGACGCCACCCGCGGGCATGGCGCTGGGCATGACGGCCAGCGTCCGCGTGTCGGGCGCGAAGCCGGATAACAAGACAAAAACGACAACGACACTGCCGCTTTCCGCAATCTACCAGACGGGGGAAAAACCCTGCGTGTGGCTCGTCAAGGACGGAAAAGTAACGCTGCGCGAGGTTTCCGTAGAATCCTTCGGCTCAAACGAAGCGATCGTCCGCGGATTGGAGAGCGGCGACGTGGTGGTGACGGCGGGCGTCCATAAACTCCACGAGGGCGAGGAAGTGCGCCTCGGCGCGGAGGCCGGGAAGCCATGAAGAATATTACCGAGCTTTCGCTGAAAAACCGCGACCTCGTCTGGTATTTCGTCATCGTCACGTTCATCGCGGGCATTTTTTCGTACTACCGGCTGGGCCGCATGGAGGACCCCGCCTTCACCATCCGCATGATGGTCGTGTCGGCGGCGTGGCCCGGCGCAACGGCGGCGGAAATGGAGCAGCAGGTCACGGATAAGCTGGAAAGCAAGTTCCGCGACATTCCGGGCGTCGACTACATCAAGAGCTATTCCCGGCCCGGACAGACGGTCATCTATATCAATCTGCGCGACGACGTGCCGAAAGAAGATATTCGCCCGACCTGGCGCGACCTTCGGAATTTCGGCGAAGACGTGAAAAAGGATCTGCCCTCCGGCGTCTACGGTCCGTATTACAACGACCGGTTCGACGACGTGTACGGCTCGATTTACGCGGTCACCGGCGACGGATACACCTATGAGGAAATGCGGCAGGCCGCGGAAAAACTGCGCCGCCGCGCCGCCATGGTGGAAAACGTGCAGAAAGTTTCCCTGATCGGCGTGCAGACGGAAAAAGTCTACGTCGAAGCGGAAAACGCGAAGCTCGCCGAACTGGGTATTTCGCCGCAGGCCCTTTCCGCCGCCGTTGCGGCGCAGAACGACAAAGCGCCCAGCGGCATGATCGAGACGGCGTCGGACAATATTTTTGTGCGCGTGACGGGCCAGTTCGACGACGTGGAAGCCATCCGCGAAACGCCGATCGCGGCGGGAGAACGCGTGCTGCGCCTCGGCGATATCGCGAAGGTGGAACGCCGTCCCATCGATCCGCCGGAGACGCAGATGTATTTCAACGGCGAGCCGGCCGTCGGCGTCGCCATTTCCATGCAGCCGGGAGGCAATATCCTGCAGCTCGGCGAAAATCTGACGAAGCTCGTCGAGGAGGAGCAGCGGGAGCTGCCCGTGGGCTTCGAGATTCACCGCGTCTCCGACCAGCCCGCCGTCGTCAAGGATTCCATTGACGAGTTCGTCGGCTCGCTGCGCGAAGCGGTCATCATCGTACTGATCGCCAGCTTCATGAGCCTCGGCCTCCGGACGGGCATGGTGGTCGCCCTCTGCATTCCGCTGGTGCTGGCCGGGACGTTCTGCTTCATGTATATGCTGGGCATCGACCTGCACAAGGTCTCCCTCGGCGCGCTGATTATCTCGCTGGGGCTTCTGGTGGACGACGCGATCATCGCCATCGAGATGATGAGCGTGAAGCTGGAGCAGGGCTGGGACCGCATGAAAGCGGCCTGTTACGCCTGCGAGTCGGCGGCAAAACCGATGCTGACCGGCACGCTGATTACCTGCGCGGGCTTCATTCCCGTGGCCTTTTCCAAGGGCATGGCGTCGGAATTCTGCGAGGCGCTGTTCCCGGTTATCGCCATCGCGCTGCTGCTTTCATGGGTGGCCGCCGTGACGGTGACGCCGATATTCGGCTATTATCTGATACGCGTGAAGGGCGAGGGCGAGGAAAAATCCCCCGAGGAAATGTATCAGGGGCGCTTTTATCAGATCTTCCGCAATATCCTGACCTGGTTCTTGCGACATCGGGCAATCGTGCTGCTGGCGACGGCGGGGATTTTCGCCGTCGCGATCTGGCTGATGAACTTTGTCCGACAGGAATTCTTCCCGCCGTCAATGCGCCCCGAGATCATCGTCGAAATGCGCCTGCCCGAAGGCTCGTCGAAAAAGGCGACGGCGGTCGAGGCCGCGCGGTTCGCCGCGATCCTCGACGGCGAAAAGGACAATATGGAAAGTTACGCCTACTACGTGGGCGAAGGCGCGCCGCGTTTCGTGCTGACTACGAACCCGGTGCTTCCGGCGGACAATTACGCGCAGTTCGTCATCGTCGCGAAGGACGTGGACAGCCGCAAGACCATCGAGAAAACCGTCCGCGCCGCGCTGGACGGGGAATTCCCCAACGTCCGCGGCAACATCAAGTTCATCCAGACCGGCCCGCCGGCGGATTATCCGGTCATGATGCGCGTCTCCGGCTATGACAAGGACAAAGTCCGCGAGATTGCCAACGGCGTTGCCGATATCATGCGGGAAGACCCGAACTATACCGAAATCAATTTCGACTGGAACGAAAAAGCAAAAGCGGTGCGCCTGACGCTGAACCAGGAGAAACTGAAAAGCCTCGGCGCGTCCAGCGCGGCCGTCGCCCAGACTCTTTACACTGAGCTGACCGGCGCGCGTATCGCGCAGTATTATCGCGACGACCGCACCATCGACATCGAGCTTCGCATCGCGGAAAAAGACCGCAGGGATCTCTCGTCCCTCGGCGACCTGCCCGTGTATCTTGCCACGGGAACCGTGCCGCTGTCGCAGGTGGCGGAGATTTCCTTCACCGCCGAGGACGGGCTGATCTGGCGGCGCGACCTGATGCCGACGATTACGGTGCAGGCGAACAACCAAAAAGGAACGGCGGACGACGCCGCGAAAAAGGTTTACGACAAAACGGCGGAGCTGCGGAAAAACCTGCCCTTCGGCTACTCGATTACGGCCGGCGGCTCCATGGAGGACAGCGCGAAGTCGATGAAATATTTGCTCGTGCCCGTTCCCGCGATGGTATTCTTGATCATGACGCTGCTGATGCTCCAGCTTCGGAGCGGAAAGCGCGTCGTCATGACGCTTCTGACTGCGCCTCTGGGCATCATCGGCGTCGTCATCGGCATGCTCGTTTTCGATCAGGCGATTGGATTCGTCGCCGACCTCGGCGTGCTGGCCCTCGTGGGCATGATTATCCGAAACTCGGTCATCCTGATCGAGCAGATCAAGGACCATCTGGCGGAAGGCGAGACGCTTTGGGACGCGATCATCGACTCAGCCGTGCTGCGTTTCCGCCCGATCATGCTGACGGCGGGCACCGACATCCTCGGCATGATCCCGCTGATGACCAGCCCCTTCTGGGCGCCGATGGCCGTGGCGATCGCCGTGGGACTGATTATCGCCACGTTCCTGACGCTCCTGGTGCTGCCGGTGATGTACGCGGCGGTGTACCGGGCGGAAGAAGCCTGACTGCGTAAAGTCAAAATCCCAAGACGTGATTTTGCGTCTTGGGATTTTTTGCTTTTTTATAATCGTTGCCCTCCACAAGCCCAAAGTGTTATAATTTGTAAAATGCATCGTTCCCGTAAAGGAGACCTCCATGCCTAAGAAAAAACGACTCCTGATTATTCTGCCCGAGCTTCCGGCCGCCGCCCGGTTCCTGGAATTGCTGACGCCGGAATACGAACTTCTCCGCGCCGCCGACGAGGAGGAAGGGCTGCAGATATTGAAGCAGCAGCGGAAAACGATTTCCGCCGTTCTCCTCGATTTGGACATGGCGAAACAGACCGACTTCTCCTTCTTCCACACGGTCAGCCAAAACGTACTGTACGCCGCCATCCCGGTCATCGGCACGCTGCCCCGGACGCCCGCTGAAGAAGATCTTGCCTGCCTCGACGTGGGCGCAGCCGACGTCTTCACGCCGACCGGCAGCGGAAAGCTCTTGCTCCGGCGCCTTTCCAACGTAATCCGCGCGAAGGACTCGGCGACGTTCTACGAAATCGAGCGCATGCTCCGGGCGCTGCCCTCCAACATCTATCTGAAGGACGCGGAGGGCAAATACATTTTTGCCACCCACTATTGGCATCATTTGGACATGAAAGGCGACCCCAACTGGACGATTCGCGGCAAGACCGACCCCGAAATCCGAAAGGACAAGGAGAACGCGATCAAGGCCTATGAAAGCGACAAAATCATCCTCGCCACCGGCGAAGGGACGCGCTACACCATCAAGATCGACACCGACAACCAGCTGGAATTCCTGGAACTGATCAAAGAGCCGGTGCGGGACGACGACGGCAACATCACGGGCATCGTCGGATTGATCAACAACGTGACGGAGCAGCAGCTCCTGAAGTTCGAGCTGGAACGCCGCTCGAAGACGGACGCGCTGACCGGGCTGTTCAATCGCCGCTACTATCGGGAATACTTCCCGACCGTCTGCAAGCCGGAGAATTTTCCGATTGCCTTGATCTCGGCGGACTGCAACGGGCTGAAAAAAATCAACGACACTTACGGCCATCTGGTCGGCGACGAATATCTCCGCATGTCGGCCGTGCTGCTTCGCATGGTGCTGCCGGAATCGGCTTCGATTTTCCGCATGGGCGGCGACGAATTTTTCATCGTCCTGCCGAATACAGATGAAATTGCGGTACAACGGTTCATCGACGAAATGAAGCAAAAATCGTCCCTGTTCCAAATCCGGGAGC
>JAEERZ010000117.1 GCA_016286075.1 Selenomonadaceae bacterium | reverse complement strand
CCACCGCCTCGGAAATGAAGTCCGCCGGGAAGCGGTTGTCGAAGATTTCCTTGTTCTCGAACGGATAATGCCACTGGGCGAAGGGCATCGCGCCGGAGTCGAACCAGCAGTCGATGACCTCCGGCACGCGGTGCATCTCGCCGCCGCACTTCTCGCATTTGATCGTCACATTGTCGATATACGGGCGGTGCAGTTCGATGTCGTCGGGGCAGTTGTCGGAAAGGGATTTCAGCTCCTCGATGGAGCCGACGGAATGCTGGCAGCCGCATTTGCACTCCCAGATATTGAGCGGCGTGCCCCAGTAACGGTTGCGGCTGATGCCCCAATCCTGCACATGCTCGAGCCAGTCGCCGAAGCGGCCCTTGCCGATGGTCGGCGGAATCCAGTTCACGGTATCGTTGTTCGCGATCAGCTCGTCGCGGACCGCCGTCATGCGGATGAACCACGACTCCCGCGCGTAGTAGAGCAACGGCGTGTCGCAGCGCCAGCAGTGCGGATAGCTGTGCTCGAACACCGGCGCCTTCAGGAGTTTGCCGGAGATTTTCAGGTCCTTCAGGATCAGCGGGTCGGCGTCCTTGACGAAGACGCCGGGCCAATCCGTGTCCTCTGTCATGTTGCCGTGGGCGTCGACGAACTGCACGAAGGCCAGGTCGTACTTCGCGCAGACGCGGCCGTCGTCTTCACCGAAGGCCGGCGCCATGTGGACGATACCCGTGCCGTCCTCGGTGGTCACATAGCCGTCGCAGGTCACGATAAACGCTTTCTTGTTGATTTTTCCCACTGCAAAGGGATAGAGCGGCTCGTACTCGCGGTACTCCAGCTCCTTGCCCTTCATGCGTGCCAAGACCTCGCGCGGCTCCTCGCTGTCCGCGAACACGCTCTCGACAAGGGCCTCCGCCATATAATAGACGGTCTCGCCGACGCGGATCTTCACATAGTCGACGTCGGGATTCACGCAGAGCGCGAGGTTCGACGGCAGCGTCCAGGGCGTCGTCGTCCACGCGAGGAAGTACGCGTCCTCGTCTTTGACCTTGAACTTTACGATGGCCGAGCGTTCCTTGACGTCTTTATACCCCTGCGCCACCTCATGGGACGAGAGCGGCGTGCCGCAGCGCGGGCAATACGGGACGACTTTGTGGCCTTTGTAGAGCAGCCCCTTCTTCCAGATTTCCTTCAGCGCCCACCAGACGGACTCGATATAATCGTTTTCATAGGTGATATACGGGTGCTCCATGTCCGCCCAGAAGCCGACCACGTCGGAGAATTCCTCCCACATGCCCTTATACTGCCAGACCGACTCACGGCACTTCTTGATGAACGGCTCGATGCCGTAGCTCTCGATCTGCTCCTTGCCGTTGATGCCGAGAGCCTTCTCGACCTCCAGCTCGACAGGCAGGCCATGGGTGTCCCAGCCGGCTTTGCGCAGGACGTGCTTGCCCTTCATGGACTGATAGCGCGGCAGCATGTCCTTGATGACGCGAGTCAACACATGGCCGATATGCGGCTTACCGTTGGCCGTCGGCGGCCCGTCGTAAAACGTGAAGGTATCGCAGCCCTCGCGCTGGTCGACGGCCTTCTGCGCGATGGCGTTCTTCTTCCAGAAATCGAGCACCTCCTTCTCGCGCTCGACAAAGTTCAGATTCGTGTCCACCTTTTGATACAGCACTGAGTTTCCCTCCTAATGAAATAAAAAAGCCTTCACCCAAAACAGGATGAAGGCACACTTCACTTAAACCACCTATTTCGCATACAGCTATCATAAAAACGATATGCTATCCTTTTAACGGGGGACTCCGGCAAGGCTTACTCCATTTTCACATTTCAGCCCGCTGCTCGCGAGTGATCTTCCGCCCGCGCCTACTCGCACCGCTTCTCACCGACCGCGGCTCTCTTTGCCTTTCTTCGCGCGCTTACTGTCTCGCTCATCGCAAATTTCGATATAACGCGGATATAATATCACACCGCAAAATTTTTTTCAACCATAAACATTGCAATTCAATTTTAAGTCAGTCGACTGTCTTGAAATTTTTGAAGTAGGAAAATCCTACTTTCCTACTTTCCTACTTTCTTACTTCAAAAATTTCATATATGCTGAGTACTCCCTCTCATTGTCGATTCCGCAGCACTTGAAATCGTTACATGTTTCAGTACACGCCCGCCAATTTCAGCGCCAAAAGACCGAGCACCGCTAAAATTATCGGCTTCACGATTTTCGCGCCTTTCTGCATCACGAGCCCCGCGCCGAGATAGCCGCCGATCATTCCGCAAACCGCCGCCGCAAGGCCGAGCACGACGATTACGTTGCCGCTCCAAAGGAAAACCGCCAGCGACGCGACGTTCGTTGCGAGATTGATAATCTTCGCCTGCGCGTTCGCCGCGCTGACGCCCATCCTCGCGAACACCGTGAACGCGATGATCAGGAAGGTCCCCGTCCCCGGCCCGTACATGCCGTCGTACATGCCGATGAAAAACGCCGATATGCACGCCGTCAAATAGGTACGCCGATTCAGCACCACGCCGACTCCGCCCCTGTCGCTGAACAGAGACTTGTTCATCACGATAAACGCCGTCACCGGCAGCACGAAATACAGCGCGCGCTCCAAGATCGTCGCGTCAATCAGGAGCGAGATCCTCGCGCCGAGCGCCGAGCCGACGATTGCCGCCGCCACCGACGGCCCGGCCAATTTCATATTAATCAGGCCGTTCCGCAAAAAGCGGAGCACCGCCAGCGTCGTACCGCAGGCTGACGACAGCTTGTTCGTCGCCACCGCCTGATGCATCGGAATCCCCGCGATAATATACGCGGGGAGCGAAATCAGCCCGCCGCCGCCGCCGATGGCGTCCACGAAACCCGCCAAGCCCACCAGCGGGCAGACGATCAGAAACGTCGTCCAATCCAAAACATCCATTGCCTATCCCCTGCTTAACAAACCAAAAAATCAACGCAACTCATTATACATGAATTTGTTGCGTCTGTCACAACTCGAGAGCGGAAAATTTTGCCGCCCTGTGAAATTATGATATAATGAGTCATTAATTAATTTGGAGGGAATTACACGAAGTGGACAGTACCGAAATAGGCCTTTTATGCATTTTCATGATTGGCTGCGTTTTTTTGAACGCGTTCTTTACGAGGATTGAAACGGCCCTCGCCGAAAGCCGAAAAAGCCGGCTCGAACATTTTGCAGACAACGGAGACGACAACGCGCAAAAGATCCTCCGTCTTCTCAACGCGCCGGAGACTTTGATTGCCGCTGCGCAGATCGGTATCGCATTCACGAGCATCTTACTCGGAGCCGCCGCAGGCACGTTGGCCGCTCCGCTGGTCGCGGACGCCTTTCCGACGCTGCCGCACCCGCAGGCCGTCTCGCTCGTCGTCAGCATCCTTCTCATCACATATATCAGCCTGCTGTTCGGCGAATTCCTGCCGAAAAAGCTCACACTGCAGGATCCGGAGACCGTCCTCCTGGACAACGTCCGGTCTCTTTCCGCCATGGAAACGCTGGCGCAGCCGTTCGTCGCTTTTCTTTCTTCTTCAGCAAACGCGGTCATGCTGCTGCTCGGCGTCAATCCGCAAATCGACGACGCCGTCACCGAAGACGAAGTCAAAGACCTGATCGAGCAAGGCACCGAAGACGGCATTTTCGAGAAAACAGAGCAAGATATGGTGGACCGCATCTTCCACATGAGCGATCAAACCGCTTACTCGTTGATGACGCCTCGTCTTCAGATGAACTGGCTTGATATCAACGACCCGGACGAGTACAATCTGCGTCTTATCCACAAGAATACGGATACCGTCTTCCCTGTCGGCGACGGCAATCTTGACAACTTTTTAGGAATCATCTACGCCAAGGATCTGCTGAATGCCTCCATCGACAATAAGCAGCTCCGCCTCTCATCCTTTATCAAGAAACCGCTGTTTATTCCGCGCGCGATGGAGACTTTTCGCGTCCTTGAGAAATTCCGTGAAAGCAGCGTACACGAGGCCGTCGTTCTCGACGAATACGGCAGCGTCATCGGGTTCATCACGCTGGGCGACATCGTGGAAGAAATCATCGGCGACATCGAATGGCAGGACGAGCCGGAAAACCCGCAGATCATCCCGCGCTCGGAAAACTCCTGGTATATCGACGGTCTCTGCAGCATCGACGATTTCAAAGAGAAATTCGATATCGACGAACTCCCGAACGAAATCAAAGACCATTACCAAACCATGGGAGGTTTCATGACCTCCTACTTCGGTTATATTCCGAAAGTAGGCGAAAAATGCACCTGGAATGAATTCACCTTTGAAATCCTTCGCCTCGATCGGGCACGTATTGCAAAGCTCATGGTCATACAAGGCGAAAAGCCCGCCACGACGGCTTTACATGACGCCAGCTAATCACAATATCAAATTGCTTCCTTTATAGAACCGAAATTTTTTGAAAATTTTTTCATAAAGCCCTTTTCATTTTCCGAAAATTTGATATAATGTTATCAAGAAGAAGTGTAGGTTGAAAAGGAGGCGTTTGTCATGTCGTCTGTCAGAGCGATGACAGATACCGATAACAAAATGACGTCCCTCGCCCTTCATGGCGTCACAGCCCCCAGTCAGGTTTCTCAACCTGTCGGCGGATTAGTCGGCGCTTCCGAAGGAACCGGTTCTTTGACTCCGATGCTAAAGCCTGTATCGGGGCTCAGTGATTTTCTGAACGACTACATCGACTCGAAGAATCGCTTTGAATCCAAGCTGCGTTCCGCTCTCAAGGAAGCGCGTCAAGCCGCTTCGTCGATGGAATCAATGCAGACTGCCGAAACCCACCGGAAAGAGCGTGCGGAAGAATTGAAAGAAGCCGCCACTGAAGCAATACGCTCAACGCTTACAAAAGATGATTCTGTCGATAAGGTAGAGAATTTCGCCGAGCGCTATAACAATCTTACGCAATTCTTGGAAGAGAACCAAAACGTATCGGAACGGGCCGCGTCCCTTGCGTCAAAGATGAACGACGTTTCCCGCTCCCTAAAAAAGGCTGCCGCGCTTGGCGTTACTTCCGATTCCAACGGAACCATCCATGTAAATGCAGAGAAATTAAAAGTTTCTTTAAAAAACCGACCGAATACTTTGGACTATTTGCTTGGTAAAGACGGTTTGGCTGGAAGCGCCAAAAAAAGCATCAATTTAGCGGCGTTCAACCAGAATCGTTTGTTCCCCTCCGTATCTTCCGCAATGGGACGGGAAGAGAACCCGGAAAAGTCCATGTATTCCCCCAAAGCGGTCGCCGCACAAAATGACTTCAGCGACCGGGGCTCAATGCTGAATCTATATTCATAACGACAGAAAGAAAACCGCTTCCATTTGACAAAACGTCATTTGGAAGCGGTTTTTTATTTGCATTTACTTTTCCCAACGGCAGAAGCGCTGCTCGGCGAGGTCGAGAATTACGAACAAGATCAGGCCCATCGCGCTGAGTACCACGATTCCCGAGTACATTTCGAGATAATTGACGCGGAGCCAAGCGTCCATGATGAAATATCCCATGCCGTACTGTGTGCCGAAGGTCTCGGTGAAGAACAGTACGGAGATTGCCGTCGCCATCGCCACGCGGATTGCCGTCATGAATTTCGGCAGCGACGCAGGCAGCAGCACTTCCCGGAGTATCACACGGAAGGGCGCGCCCAGCGATGCCAGCGGATAGAAAACCTCCTCGGGCACGGCGCGGATACCGTCGCGAACCGCGATGATAATCTGAAAGACGAGGATCAAGAACAGCATGACGGTCTTCGAGCCGTCGCCGAGGCCGAACAGCAGCATGACGATAGGAAGCAGCGCTATTTTCGGCGTCGGATAGGTCAGATATACAAGCGGCGCCAGCAGCCTGTCCGCAGACCGCGACCACCCCATCAGCACGCCGATGGGCAGCCCGACTGCGACGGCAAGCAACAGTCCCGCCAGTATGCGCCCGAGACTGTACGCGCAGTGTACGGCAATCCCGCCGAAGAAAATCTCCCCGATGTTCGCCGCGACGCGCACCGGCGACGGGATAATCGGAAGCTGCACGAGCTCGGCCAGCGCGAGCCAGACGACAAACAGGAATGCCGCGCCGAGGCACGAAGCGGCAAGACGATTTCTCATGATCGCGCCTCCCCTCTCAGCCACGCGCGGAGGCGCGCCTTTTCCTCGTCGAATTCTCCCGAGGTCTCACGTCGCGCGAAAAGCGGGTTTTCCATCACCGCGGCGACGCGTCCCGGCGCCGCCGACAGCACGACGACGGTCTGTCCGAGATAAAGGGCCTCCTCGACGTAATGGGTGACGAGCACCGTCGTCACCGCCTGCGCGCGCCAAAGCGAAAAGAATACTTCCTGCATTTCCTCGCGGGTGATGGCGTCCAGCGCGGAAAAAGGCTCGTCCATCAAGAGGACGTCGGGCCGCAGCAAGAACGCCCGGGCCAGGCTCGCCCGCTGCTGCTGCCCGCCGGAAAGCTCGCGTGGATAGCGCGGCAAAAGCTCGGGGCCAATACCAAGCCGCGCAAGCATCGCTTCCTCGTCGGGAGGCTTCGGCGTCTCCGGGTGCCTGACGCGCCATGAAAGGCGGATATTGTCCGCGACGGTCTGCCACGGCAGCAAACCGTAGTTTTGCGGAATGAACCCGACGGTCTGCCGCTTCGGGTCGACGGGCTCACCGGCCAGCAAGACCTCGCCGGTGTAGTTCGAAGCGATACCGGCGAGAATGCGGAGCAGCGTCGATTTCCCGCAGCCGGAGGGGCCGATGATCGCGCATGTACCGCCTCGCGGCACATGAAGGCCGACGTTTTCCAGCGCCGTAAACCTGCCGCCCTCCGCCGTGTCGTAGAACGCCGAAAGTCCAGAGACGCGGATCACGGCAGACAGTCCTCCGCAACGACGGCTTTATAGCCGTAATCTTTTTTGACGAGCCCCTTCTCGCGGAGCCAGCGCATGACTTCCTCCACGTCTTTCTCCTTTGGCAACGCCGCGGCATGATAATCGGGCAGCTTCAACGCGTCCCGCGCCGCCTCGGGGAATCC
>JAEERZ010000116.1 GCA_016286075.1 Selenomonadaceae bacterium | reverse complement strand
CATTACGCCGTCCTCCCGCACCACGCGGGGGAGTGCGTGCAGTGCGGCGTCTGCGAGACCCGCTGCCCCTTCGGCGTCGACGTGCGGGCGAATATGCGGAAGGCAAAAGAGGTTTTCGGGTATTGATCCTGTTGGAAACGCCGCGAAGGACGACTTCGCGGCGTTTCTGTCACGTGATTTTCTTCGGCTCTCGTCACGCGGCGCGATCCATGAAATTTTCTGTGGTAAGAAAATAGGAATTTCTTAAGGAAAACTTAATCCTTTCCTAAAGGGTTTCCCATGCGCGAAGCATAGTATATAATACAACGAGGGGGTGATTTGCCGGAAAAGGCGCTGGCGGCGGCGAGCGCTCGGCGGACTGGCGACGAATATCGTGTGGATGCGATACAGCCGGCAGCCATGCACCGGGCAACGGCGCGTCCAGGGAGACGGACATGGCTGGCTTGACAGGGAAAACGATTGCAGCATGACAAATTTGGAGGAGGTCAAGTTATGAAGTCATTCGTATCTAAAATGTTCGCGTTTTTTGTTTTCTCCCTGTTGTGCGCGGCGGCGTTTCCGCAAGCGGCGCTGGCGAGGCCTGTCATCAAATTCCATGTTCAACACGTCTATCTGGAAACTCCGGGGGAGGCGACGCTCGTCGGCTACATTGAGAATTCCGGTGATGAAGGGGCGCACGTCAAGTGGACGGACATCGACCTGACGCTCATCGCCGACAACGGACAGCAGATGTGGTCGGACACCGGAATCCGCCACGAAATCGACGACTACTATATTGCTCCGGGGGAAAGCATGGAGTACACGGTGTATATCCAAAACCCGGATATTCCCGAATATCATCAGAAATTCCGCTGGCGTTTCAACAGCTCCACCCATTGGGAAAAAGCAGCCGGCTGACGCCGGAACCTGTTGAAAGGCGTTGCCACTGAGCGAACAAAGACCGGGCGTCGAGGGTCAGTCCCTCATCCCCGGTCTTTGTTTGTTTTCATTATGAGTCGAGTGCAGGGAATGCAGGAAGCGTCGTCATGGTTTGGCGACAATCGCGGAAACGGCGGCGAGCGTCGCTTCGCCGCTGATGGTGATACGCCCGTTTTTCCGCTTCATCCGGCCCTATATTCGCTTCAGCTTCCCCGCGGCGATTGCCCGCGGGGTTTTTATCGCGTCGAACTGCACTTTGACGGCGTCGTTTTCTATGGAGAGGATCGTACCGTCGCCGAAGGCGGCGTGATGCACCCGTTGGCCGGTGATGAGGTCGTTGGCGGCGGGCGGAGCGAGGCGCGCGTCCTTCGCGGCGATTTCGGCGCGGGCTTCCTTGATCAGCGCGTCGTTCGGCGCCGGGTCGAAGTCGAGCAGGGGGGCGTCCACGTCGAGCAGGAAGCGGGACGGGAAGCGGACGTAGCCGTCGTTGGAAAGCCCCTCCGCTTCAGAGAGGAAAAGCCGGTCCGCCGCCCGCGTCATCGCCACGAAGGCGAGCCGCCGCTCCTCTTCCATGGCTTCCCGCGTTTTCGTCTTGCGGGAGGGGAGGACGCCTTCGTTCAGCGCCATGAGGAACACCACGGGGAATTCCAGCCCCTTCGCCGCGTGGATCGTCATAAGCCGCACGCGGTCGCTGTAGGTCTCGGCGTCGCTGGCCGTGAACAGGGCGGCGTGGTTCAGGAAGTCGGCGGCGCTCGCTTCTTCGCCGCAGTTTTCTTCGTATTCCCGGAGGGCGGCTTTCAGCTCCGCCAGATTGTCCAGCCGTTCCTGGCTGCCCTCGGTGCGAAGCAGTCGCTCGTAGCCGCTGACGTCGAGGATGGCCGCCAGAAGCTCCGTCGCGGATTCGTTCGTCCGCTGGGAGAAGGTTTCCACCAGTTCCACAAATTCCTTTGCTTTCGTGCGTTTGAAAATCTCGTCGTCGAGATTTTTCTGCAATGCCTGATAGAGCGTGCAGTTTTCCTTTTCCGCGGCTTCCTCCAAGAATGCCATGCGCCGCTGGCCGAGGTTTCGCTTCGGCAGGTTCGCCACGCGGCGGAAGGAGAGGTCGTCCTTGTAGACGACCATGCGGAGATAGGAGAGGGCGTCCTTGATTTCGCGCCGGGCGAAGAACGGCGTGCCGCTGTATATGACGTAGGGAATCTTGGCGTCGATCAGCGCTTCTTCCAGCGCCCGCGTCACATAATGGGCGCGGTACAGCACCGCGATATCGGAAGGCTTCGTTCCCGCCGCCGTCAGCTCCGCGATCCTGGCGGCGATCCAGCGGGATTCCTCTTTGGCGTCCGGCCCGTGATGGCAGACGGGGAGGGGGCCGTTTTCGCGGGTCGGCAGCAAATCTTTCTTGATGCGGTCTGCGTTCTTCGCAATCAGGGAATTGACGGCGGACAGGATTTCCGGCGTCGAGCGGTAATTTTTCATCATGAAGATGGATTTCGCGCCGGGGAAATGGCGGTCGAAGTCCATCAAGAAGCGGCCGTTGGCGCCGCGCCATGTGTAGATGGTCTGGTCGGGGTCGCCGACGACGAAGAGGTTGCCGTGATGGGCGGCCAGCACTTTCAGCAGCCGATGCTGCAGGTCGTCGATGTCCTGGAATTCGTCCACCATGATGTATTCGAGGCGCTCCTGCCATTTCTGCCGGATGGCCTCGTTTTCCTCGAAGATATGCAGGGTGAAGACGATCAGGTCGTTGTAGTCGAGGGCGAAGCATTTCTTTTCCTGCCAGAGGTAGCCGAGGAAAATGATCTCATCGGCGTCCCGGGCCGCCATGTATTTTTCCCGCAGGGCCTCCAGGGGCATCGCGATCAGGTCTTTGTAATAGTCGGGCTGTTTGAAGGTCTTTTGAATCTCGATCATGTCCCGGGCGTCGGAAAACGTCCGGTGGCGCAGCGTCAGGCCGCGCTCCTCGTAAACCCGCGCCAGCATCGCGTCGATGTCGGCGTTGTCCACCACGAGGAAGCTCTTCGGGTAGCTGACCGCGTGGCTGTCCTCCTTCAGCACTGAGACGCAGAAGCCGTGAAACGTGGAAATATAGCCCGTGTCGTCGTCGCCGATCAGGCGGCGGATACGGGCGCGCATGACGCCGGCGGCCTTGTTGGTGAAGGTGGCGCAGAGAATGTGCCGGGGCAAGACGCCGAGCTCCGTGACCAGATAGGCGAAACGGCGGCTGATGACCCGCGTCTTGCCGGAGCCTGCGCCCGCGACGACGCGCACTGCGCCCTCGGTGGCCAGCACGGCTTCGCGCTGTTCTTCGTTCAGCCCGGAAAAGAGTTCCTCGCTCATGTCGTCCTCCTGCGATGTCGTTATTATCTTATTATATTATCGACGGGCGGGAACGGCAAGAAATAGATAACGCCCGACGGGAAACGATCCCGCCGGGCGTTTTGTTTGTGTCAGCCGTTCGCGTTCTCTACGGAAATAAACTCAATGCGGCCGTCGGAGCCGACGCGGCAGCGGACTTGCGAGCCCACAGGGATTCCTCTGTCCTCCGTCACGGTTGCCATGAAGTCCATCGGATCCGTTATCACGTACCATTCCTTGTCGTCGTCGCGGTCTGCGGGCGAGGCCAGAAGCGTTATGGGCTGGACGCCGATGCAGGCCGGCTCCGACATATTCAGGTCGTAGACGCGGATCACGCGCCCCCGCTCTTCCTGCAGGCAGTCCACATAGAGATAGTGGCGTCCGTCTTCGAGGCCGACGACGACGGGGTGGATGTCCTTGACGGCAACGGGGTCGCTGATGTTCAAGCCGCCGAAGGTGATGACAAGCTCTTTATCGCTGGCGCTGACCATCAGCCTATGGTCGCGAGGGCTGTCCGAGAGCCGCGTGACGAGATAGGGCTGTACCTCCATCGCGTAGGTCGCGGGGCCGACGCCGTAGCCTTCGGCGAAAAGCCCGGGGCGCTCGGAGAAGAGAATCGTCGCGGTGTAAATGCCCTCGGCATAGGAGCCGATCAAATAAGGATTGAAATAAAAGGTCACGCCGCGCGGGTCCAACGTCCAGGGAACGACGCCGTCCGGCACCATCTGCTTTACCATGTCCTGCATCAGCGTGCTGCCGCTCTGCATGAAGGGGGCGTCCGGATAATCGAAGCCGAGCTGGGCGATAATCGCCGCGACCAATCCATCCGTGAACGGGCAGACGTCGGAGAGCGCGAGCTTCTTGCCCGTCCGGGCGTCATAATTCACTCCGCCGACGCCGTACATGCCATGTACGCCGCCCGTATAAGAGGAGGCGAATTCCATCAGACTGACTACCCGCGAGTCGGCGCGGCGGACGCAGACGTCCCGCGTGCGCTCGAAGGGACCATAGAAGGGCGAGCCGTCCGCCAACCGCTCCTTGCGTTCATGCGCCGCTTCGGAGGTCATCTCGACACGGGCGGCCTCGGCGCTTTTTCCTTCTTCCGCGCTGTACGCGGCGAGAGCATTGGCGATATCGTTAAAGTTTCCGACGTTTCCGATGAAATCGATGCTGGTCCAGTGGGAGCGAAGCAACGCGCCGGTCTGGTCGCCGTCCGCGAAATATCGCGTGCGCTTCCTGAGCGGCAGGTATTGGACAGACGCGTCGGTATAGGCTTCCGCCGCCAACGCGACGGGGGCGTCGAGCTGCGGCGCGGGGGCGAGACCCGCGGACAGCGCCGCGCAAAGCGCAAGCGCACACATGGTCTTCGTTTTCATGGAACGACCTCCTTTTTGATTCTGTACTGGTTTCAGCATATCATACTGTGCGGCAGAAGACAAGCAAAAGCCCGGCGGGAATAGATCCGTCGGGCTTTTGTCGCCAATGTTTTTATCTTGCGAGCGGCAGGAACCGTTGCTTTCCGCTGCCTAAGATCCGCGCGCTGTTCAGCACTACCGCCAGCGTCGCGGTGTTGTGGATGATGGCCGCCCAAAGGGGATTGATCCTGCCGAGGGCGCCGAGCAGCATCGCGGCGGAATTCACCGCGATGGTCGCCGTGAAGTTCTGATGGATCAGGTTCATGGTGCGCCGTCCGATGGAAAGCGCAGTCATCAGCCCTTCGGGGTCCTCGGAGCGGATCGTCACCGCGCTGGATTCGGCCGCGATGTCGGTCTGCTGGCCGCCGAGGCTCACGCCGACGTCGGCGAAGGCCAGCGCCGGGGCGTCGTTGATGCCGTCGCCGACCATCATGATGCGCCCCCGCTCTTTGAGCTTCTGCACATAGTTCGCCTTATCCTCCGGCAATACCTCCGCATAGTAGGCGTCGATGTCCATGTCCTGCGCCACCCGTTCAGCGACCTCCTTCGAGTCGCCCGTCAGCATCACGATCTCGTCGATGCCGTAGCGGCGCATCTGGTTCAGCGTCTTTTTCATCTTCGGGCGAATCGGGTCGAGGATGCCGATGACGCCGAGGAGTTTTTTGTCCCGCGCTATATAGATGAGACTTGGCGCGCCTTCCTCGATTTCGATCGCGTCGAGATTCTTGACCTTCGATTCCTCCATGAATTTCCGGCTGCCCACGAGCACCGAGCCGCCCTTGAATTTCTCGAAGTCCGGCACGACGGCTTTCATGCCGCGGGCTACGACGGTGGCGGAGCTTTTATGCTGGGGCACTTCCCACTCTTTTTCGTGGACGTATTTTTGGATCGCTACGGCCAACGGATGGACGGAGTGCATTTCCGCCGAGGCGGCGAGAAGCACCGTTTCCTTTTCGCTGACGCCTTCGACGGTCCGGATGCAGGCAATCTGCGGCACGCCGATGGTCAAGGTGCCGGTCTTGTCCAGCACGACGGTATCTGCCGCAGCCAACGCCTCGATGTAATTGCCGCCCTTGACGAGGATGCCTTTTTTCGCGGCGGCGGCAATGGCGGCGGAAATCGCCGTTGCGGTGGAAAGCTTCAGGCCGCAGGAAAAGTCGATGAAAAGAAGGTTCAGCACCCGCTGCCAATCCCTTGTGGCCCCGTAAACGACGATGGCGCCGAGGAGCGAGACGGGCACGAGGAAATTCGCCATCTGGTCGGCGAAATTCTGCACGGGCGCGCGCTGCGCCTGCGCTTCCTCCACAAGATGCACGATATGGGCAAGGGAGGTGTCCTGACCGACCTTCTCGACCAAGATGGTCAGCTCGCCCGCTTCCACCACGCTTCCGGCGTAGACGCGGGATTTTTCCTGCTTCATGGCGGGATTGGATTCGCCGGTGATCGACGACTGGTTCACCGCGGCGGAACCGGCCAATACGCGACCGTCGATGCAGATTTTTTCGCCCGCGTGCGCCGCGATGGTGTCGCCTGCTTTCAATGATTCCACGGGAACCTTGCGCTCCACCCCGTTTTCCACGAGCCATACATATCGCTGGTTCAGGTTCAGGAGGCCGGAGATTTGGCGACGCGCTCTTTCCGCCGCGTAACTCGTCAGCATCTCGGCGACGTTGGAAAGGGTCAAGAGCGTCAGACTCGACTCCGGACGGCCGGACAATACCGACGCGGCTACCGCCGTAGCGGTCAGCGTGTCGGCGTTCGGGCGGCGGTCGCGAACCAAGCCGCCATAGCCGCTCTTGAACAGATTTCTCGCCATGCCGAGCACGAGAAGACTTCGGATGACGCGAAGACCGGCGTAAGCAGCTGGCGCGTTCTTTTCCAAGAGCTTCATCGCGGCAAAGACGCCGACGGAAATCAGGGCGTCCCGGCGATAGTCGGCCATCGTCGGCTCGGCGGCGCGCTCCCCGGATTCTTCGCGAATACGCCGGACGAGCCGGAGTGCGGCGGGGGAGAGGCAAGCTCCCTTGTGCCAGACGCGCAGGCATTTCCCGTCCGCCGCCGCAGAGACGACCCCTTGGGCGGAACGAAGCCTCGCGCCCGCAAGGATGCGCGCTTCATGGGAAAGCTCCGAAAGGAGAGGGACGGTTACGAGACGATAGCTCATGCGAACCTCCACCCCCGGAGAATGGAAAACGCCCACCAAAGAAGCTGGGGTCCGGTGGGAAGCTGCTTGGTCACCAATATTTTTTGCAGGCCCCGCACCGTGAACAACAGCGAAAGCAGAGACGGCAAATCGAACCAGCCGCCCGTCGCCAGTTTCATGTGGCGATTGATGGCGGAAAACGTGCCGTGGATATGCCTGCCGAAAACGGCAAGCCCGCCAGCGGCCTCCTCGAAAGGCGTCGGCGCG
>JAEERZ010000115.1 GCA_016286075.1 Selenomonadaceae bacterium | reverse complement strand
AATACGATTTCGTGGACAACGTCTTCGACTTTTCGGACAAGGCGGTGCGGGACATCATGATCCCGCGGGCGGATATGGTCTGCCTATATTTGGAGCGGAGCATTCAGGAGAACGTCGATTTGGCGATTCGGGAGCAGATGACGCGCTACCCGATTTGCCGCGAGGATAAGGACCATATCATCGGGTTCCTGCATATCAAGGATTTGATGGAGCCGCTTCGCCGAGGCAAGATGCCGAACCTGCGGCTGATGGCGCGGCAGGCGTTCATCGTGCCGGAGACGATGGCCGTTTCGCGGCTTTTGAAGACGCTGCAAAAGAACCGCGCGCAGCTCGCCATCGTCGTCGACGAGTACGGCGGAACGGCGGGCATGGTGACGGTCGAGGATATCGTCGAGGAGATCGTCGGCGACATCCAGGACGAATTCGACGAGGAGCGTCCGGTGGTCGAGCGTCGCGGCCCGTTGATTTATTCGGTGGACGCGAAGCTCCCGATTGACGAGATCAACGATATATTGGAGCTTTCCCTCGACGTGGACAACGTCGATACTATCGGAGGCTGGGTCTACGCCCAGGGCGAGACGCCGCCGAAGGTCGGGCAGTTCGCCTGGCTGGACGGGAACGCGTTCTTCGTCGAGGAAGTGGAAGGCGTGCGCGTCACCCGGGTCCTGATTCGGCTGAACAAGGAACTGGCGGAGGAACACGAGGAAATCGGGGAGGAAGAATCGGCGGAGGATTCTGCGATTGCGGAGCAGCAATAAAGAAGTAAGAAGAGTTGCAGAGGAGATGGAGCTGTGAAGTGGAACGAACGGAAAGCGAAAGACGCCATTGCGGTTTTTTCCTTCGGGCCGGAGGAGATAGTTGCCGCCTCGGAAGTATTTCGCAGCGAGATGGAAAAAGGGGTAGCGGGCGACAAGTCGTCGACGCTGAATCCGCTGCCTTCTTTTTTGGGGCTGCCGACGGGAGACGAGCAGGGAGATTTCATCGCCCTTGATTTCGGCGGAACGAATGTAAGGGCGGAACGGGTGCGCCTGTTTGGCGGCGGGCAGTACGAGCGGTCGGCGTGCATGGCGAAGCCGTTGATTATTCCGGGGCGCTATAATCACGCGAACGGCGGAGAGACGGCGCAGGGGCTTTTCGGTTTTATCGCAGAGATTGTCGATGCGGTGATCGGGGGAGACCATGAAACGCCGTATTATCTCGGGCATACCTTTTCTTTCCCCGCCGTCCAGGAGTCGCCCGACGACGCCAAATTGCTTTCGTGGACGAAGGAATTGGCGGTCCCCGATGTGGAAGGGCAGTGGATCAATGAGCGGCTCAGCGAGGCCATGCAGGCCCGCGGGCTGACCAATGTGCGCCCGACGGCGATACTGAACGATACGGTGGCGGTGATGCTGGCGGCGGCTTATCAATGGGACGACGTGGCAATCGGCTCCATTTATGCGACGGGATTCAACGCCTGTTATTTGGAGAAGTTCGGCGGGGAAAAGACGCCGATGGTCATGAATCTCGAAGCGGGCAATTTCGGCTGGTTCGATCAGAACGAGTACGACGCGGCCTTGGATCAGGCGTCGGAGAAACCGGGCGAGCAGGTATTGGAAAAGATGGTGTCGGGACGGTATGTGGGCGCGCTTTTCTCGCGGGCTTTTGGGGATATTTTAGGCGAGACGTTTCCAGCCGTGACGGGAGAGGATATTTTCCATATCATTCGGGGAGACGATGAAGGGCTGCTTCAGCGCATGGCCAAGGGTTCCCTGACGGAGGACCAGGTCAGGGAGAGCATCGCGCTGGCGGAGGCCATCGTGCGGCGTTCGGCGCGCATCGCGGCCGCCGTCTATGCGGGTATCTTGCGGCATGTCGGCAACGATGGAGGAAGGAACATCGCCGTCGAGGGCTCGTTCTTTATGCACATGTCTATGGCGCGGGCGACGCTTCACGAGGCCTTGAAGGAGCTCTTGGGAGACGAAGCGGAGAAAGTCAAGGTGTGGCAGGTCACGGGCGGCGCTTCCCTCGGCGCGGCGCTGGCGGCTGCGATGAACGGGAAATGAACGAACGATAAAAAGAAATGAATTATAGTTTTGCGGCCCCGTGCGGAAAAGAGACGCGCGGGGCCGTTTTCCGTGCTGCGTCCGTAAACGGCGGCAGGATTGCGGCGACCACGATTTAGGGGCTTGCTTGCTTTTTCTTTCAAATATGATATACTTAGCAACAGTTTTCGCCGCCATGCACGGCGAATGTGATGAAACTCTTGTGGGACAAGTAAAAGGGACTGATTTTTATGACAGACAACAAACGACCGCATATCGTCGTCGTGGGCGCCGGCTTCGGCGGCGTCAAGGTGGCGCAGAAGCTGGCGAAGCTTCCGGTAGACGTCACGATTATCGACAGGAACAACTTTCACGTATTCCAGCCGCTGCTGTATCAGCTTTCCACGTCGGAGCTGGACGAGAACGAGATCGCGTATCCGATTCGCGCATTCTTCCGCAACACGAAGAACGTCCGGTTTTTCATGGCGCACGCGGAGGATTTTGACGCCGAGAACAGGAAGCTGATTACCGATCAGGGGGAAGTGCCCTATGATTATCTCGTGCTGGCGGCGGGGGCGATGACGAACTTTTTCGGCATGGAGAACGTCGCGAAGCATTCCTTCGGCATGAAGACGCTGCAGGAAGCCGTGGCAATCCGCAATCACGTTCTGCGGATGTTCGAGCGGGCCACGAAATGCGACGATGAGGCGGAGCGCCGTCGCATGCTGACTTTCGTATGCGTAGGCGGCGGCCCGACGGGCGTCGAGTGCGCGGGCGCGCTTTCCGAGCTGATTTACGGCGTCATGGCCCATGAATACCACGACCTTGATTTTTCCGAAACGAAGGTCGTGTTGGTGGAAGCCATGGACCATGTGCTGGCGATGATGCCCGAAGAGCTTCGGGCGGAGACAGCCCGCGTGCTGCGTGATATCCGAAAGGTGGACGTCCGCGTTTCCACGCAGGTCATGGATTACGACGGCGAGGAGTTGAAGTTTAAAGACGGCACTTCCATCCCGACGAAAACCGTCATTTGGGCGGCGGGCGTCAAGGCCGTTTCCTTCGTCAAGAATCTCGGTGCGGAGACCGACCGCGCGGGGCGCGTCGTGGTGGAAAAGACGCTTCAGGTCAAAGGGTTCCCGGAGATTTTCGCTATCGGCGACTGCGCGAATTTTGTGCAGGACGGCCGCCCCTTGGCGACGGTGGCGCCTGTGGCGACGCAGCAGGCGGTAACCTGCGTGGAGAATATCAAGCGTCTGCTGAAAGACCCGGCTGCAAAGCTGGCCGAGTTCACTTACAAGGACGTGGGCGCCATGGCGACGATTTGCCGCGGTCATGCCGTCGTGGCGATGGACAACATGAAAATGAGGGGCTTTTTCGCGTGGGTCGCGTGGATGGTCGTGCACCTGATGCGTCTCGCGGGTACGTATACGAACATGACGGTCGCCTATAAATGGTTCTGGAATTTCCTGTTCGGCCTGCGGCTCGGCCGCGTCATCAGCGACACGAAAATGCAGGACGTATGATGCTTCGATAATAAACCGAGCCTCGGCAATTTTCGCCGGGGCTTGTTTTTTGCTTGTCTGTCGTCTTTCGTTGGTGTAAAATAACATGGACTGATTATGTATGGAGGGTTTAATTTTGGCAAACGTACGAACTCGTTTCGCCCCAAGTCCTACGGGGTATATGCACATCGGCAATCTTCGCACGGCTCTTTACGCGTATCTTTTCGCGAAAGCGCAGGGCGGCGATTTTCTGCTTCGTATTGAGGATACCGACCGCGCGCGCTATGTCGCCGACGCGGTGAAATTCATTCAGGACACGCTGGCGGCGGCGCATATCGTGCCCGACGAAGGACCGGGCGTCGGCGGCGACTGCGGCCCTTATGTGCAGAGCGAGCGCATGGATATCTACAAGAAATATGCGGAGGAGCTCATCGAAAAAGGCTTCGCTTACCGCTGCTTCTGCTCTCATGAGGACGGGGCGGCGAAGGAGGGGGAAAAGAGCTTCGGCGGCTATGACAGGCATTGCCGCGACCTCGCGCCGGAGGAAATCGAGCGTCATTTGAAAAACGGCGATCCTTACGTTATCCGTCAAAAAATGCCGCTGACCGGCACGACCACGTTTTTTGACGTGGTGCATGGAAATATCTCCATCGAGAACAGCGAGTTGGAGGATCAGGTGCTCCTGAAGCGGGACGGTATGCCGACGTACAACTTCGCCAATGTCATCGACGATCATTTGATGCGGATTTCCCATGTCATCCGCGGCACGGAGTTTATCACTTCCACGCCGAAGCACGTGCAGCTTTACGAAGCTTTCGGCTGGGAGCCGCCGGTCTTCGTACATTTGGCGCCGGTCATGGGAAAGAACGAGGACGGTTCCGTCTCGAAGCTGTCGAAACGCCATGGCGCCACCAGCTTTGCGGAGCTCGTCGACGCGGGTTATCTGCCGGAGGCGATTACGAATTACGTGGCGCTTTTGGGTTGGAGCCCGAAGTCCGACCAGGAAATCTTTTCGATGGAGGAAATGGCGAAGGTCTTTTCCCTTGAAGGGCTGAGCAAGTCACCCGCCGTCTTCGACTACGCGAAGCTCGACTGGTTCAACGGCGAATACTTCAAGGCCATGAGCGACGAGAAATTCTCCGCCGAGGCGCTGCCCTTTGCGGGAGAGCTGACGGACGAAATCAAGAAGAAATGGCCGTATCTTGCCGCAATCCTTCGGACGCGGGTCGCGCGCTACGGCGAGATCGCGGACATGATCGCCTTTTTCCGCACGCTGCCGGAGTACGGCGTAGAACTTTTTCCGAACAAGAAGAACAAGGTCACCCCAGAGCTGGCCGCACAGATTTTGCCCGCCGCGAAGGAGGCGCTGGACGCCGTTTCGGAGTGGACGCCGGAAGCCATCGACTCAGCGCTGCACGGCTATATTGATGGCAGTGGCTATAAGCTGGGCACGGTCATGTGGCCTCTCCGCATCGCTTTGTCGGGACAGAAGGTGACCCCCGGCGGCGTCACCGAGCTGCTCTATCTGCTGGGCAAGGAGGAATCCTTGGCGCGCATCGGCAAGGCCGTCGAAAAGCTCGCATAAAAAACGCTTGACATTTTAAGGTGAGCCGTGTAATATAATGAACGGCTCCTTCGTCAAGTGGTTAAGACACCGCCCTCTCACGGCGGGTTCAGGGGTTCGAATCCCCTAGGAGTCACCAAATCGAAATTTAAAAACCCGAAGCTTCGGCTTCGGGTTTTTTCTGTCTCGCTTGCCCAAATTTCCATAGGAGTTGTTGTCGCCAGTCGACGCAGCGCTGTTGCGTCTCCCTCTTCCGCCTATCCTATGGGAATTTGTTCGGCGTGATACATCGACATACTTCTTTATAATTCTTGAAAGGATTTTTTTGCGTCGCGTCGAAATATGAATATAACGATTAATTTTCAATTATCAATAAAGGAGTGAAATTTTATGCCGGAGGAAGTTATCAAGTACGAAAAAGAAGGCGGCGTCGCCGTTCTCACGCTGAACCGTCCCAAAAGCCTGAACTCCATGAGCCTCGACCTGATCAACGGTTGGATCGCGAAGCTCCACGAGGCGGAGCATGATCCGGAAGTGCGCGTCGTCGTGTTGACGGGCGAAGGGCGCGCGTTTTGCGCGGGCGGCGACCTTGGCGCTCTCGACAATCTGAAGACGACGGAGGAGCGCCGCCGTTTCGTCGCGCAGGCCGGAATGATTGTAAAGCTGATTCACGTCATGTCGAAGCCCGTCATCGCGATGGTGAACGGCGTCGCTGCGGGCGCGGGCTTCAATATCGCCATCGCTTGCGACCTTTGCTATGCCGCCGAGGGCGTGAAATTCATCCAGAGCTTTGCCAGCGTAGGCCTTGCTCCCGACTGCGGCGGTTATTATTTCCTCGCGAAGACGGTGGGATTGGCGAAGGCGAAAGAACTGATGTTTACCGCGCGTCCCGTGGAGGCCCACGAGGCTATGGCCATCGGCCTTGTCAACGGCGTGTTTACGCAGGAAACATTGCGGGAGGGCGTCATGGCCGTCGCGAAGCAGATCGCCCAGGGCGCGCCGCTGGCCCTCGCCATGATGAAGAAGGAAATCAACAACTACGGCGCAAGCCTCGACGATACGCTGACCTACGAGGCCATGGCCATGTCCGCGCTGCTCGGCACCGAGGACTTCAAGGAGGGCGTCAAGGCGTTCTCGGAAAAACGCGCGCCCAAGTTTACGGGAAAGTAATCGAATAACAGGCAATAAAAAAGAGAGCCGTGAAGGCTCTCTTTTTGTGTCTTGCTTACTCCGCCGTGAACGGCAGAAGGGCGATGTTGCGCGCGCGCTTGATGGCCAGCGTCACTTGGCGCTGATGCTTGGCGCAGTTGCCCGAAATGCGGCGGGGCAGAATCTTTCCGCGCTCCGTGATGAAACGGCGGAGCTTGCCCGCGTCCTTATAGTCGATGTGATCCACCTTGTCTACGCAGAAAGAGCAGACTTTCTTGCGGGGACGACGGCTTCTGTCACGTCTGATCACAGTTCATTCCTCCTCTAAAACGGAATATCCTCGTCAGCTATCGGAGCATTGTCAAAGGAGGGCGCAGCCAAGGAAGACCCTGCGGGAGCGGAGTTCCGCGGCGCGAAACCTCCGTCCGGGGCGCCCTGGGAACGGGAGCCGGCGAATTCGATACGCTCGACGATCACGTCGGTGGTGTATCGTTTTGTGCCGTCCTGAGCCTCATAGCTGCCCGTCTGGATGCGACCTTCTACAAGAATCTGGCTGCCTTTGTTGAGATATTTCTCGGCAAATTCCGCCGTACGCTCCCAAGCAACCAAACCGATAAAGTCCGCTGTCTGTTGTCCGGGCTGTGCATTCGCCCGACTGATGCGGCGATCGACGGCAATCGTCATGCGTGCCATCTGTCGCCCCGACTGGGTTGTGCGGAGCTCGGGATCGCGCGCGAGGCGGCCCATCAAAATTACTTTATTCATGGAAATGCCCTTTCTTCCTGACTTGCCGGAACTGTCCTACACTAAATTCCCTTTTCTGCTTGTTCAAATTCTTCTATGCTTCGTTGTCGTCAGTCGACGCAGCTCCCGCTGCGGCTCCTTCCTCCG
>JAEERZ010000114.1 GCA_016286075.1 Selenomonadaceae bacterium | reverse complement strand
ATCAACTCTGACCCGCAAAAATGGGTTAAAGTACAAGTTGTCAAGAGGCTTAATCGCGGGATGCGTTATCCGATAAGTTATTCTGAACTTTTACCGCGGAATCCCCGGCTCCGCAGAGCCTTTCTGGGGGATTCACAAGGGGTTCTCCCCTTGTGTGGGGAGGATTGGAGGGGCGAAGCCCCGCCAAAACCAGCAAGCGATGATGAACATTTGTTATCGTATACATACATGCCGAAATCTTTTGCACAAAGAAACTTATTATTAGCTATAGCAAATGAAAAGAGCCGCGATGCTTGCGGCTCTTTCGTTTACGGCTTATTCATTTCGTTCGCTACGTCCTTGTCCCGTTTTCCTAAAATCCATCCCAACAGCTTCACCTCGTAAAACAGCATCATGCGCTGTTCGCGGGGTGGGTTTTCGCTTTGGGAGAGCTGACGGTATTGTTCCAAGGACTTGGAATAGCGGGCGCGGATTTCCGCTTGGCTTTTCATCCTTTCTTTGCTGGCGTCGTGTATCTTGTCCTGTAATGCTTCCGGCAACATTTTTATCACTCCTTACTGTTGTTTCAGTTTGAATTGTTTGACCATCTGCTGCATTTCGGTGGAAAGCGTCGCCAAAGCGCGGCTGGAGTTCGCGATTTCGTCCATGCCCGCCGCCTGTTCCTCGGAGGAGGCGGATACGCTCTGGGCTTCGTCGGCGACGGAACGCGCTTGGCGGGATACGTCGTCGGCGTGACTGGCGATTTCGGAGACGGGGCCTTGGAGCCCTTCGATGGTTTTCAGGATATTTTCCGTGGAGGCGCGGACGGCCTCGACCTGTTCGACGATGCGCTGGAAGTATTCTCCGGTGCGGGTGACGTTTTCCTTGCCCTCCTCTACGGTGTCGCGGCCAAGTTCGATGGCGGTGACGGCAGATTCTGTGGACTGCTGGATGGCGCGGATGCGCTCGCCGATTTGTTCCGCTGCCGAACGGGATTCTTCGGCGAGCTTTCGGACTTCTTCGGCGACGACGGCGAAGCCCCGGCCGTGTTCTCCGGCGCGAGCCGCTTCGATGGCGGCGTTCAGCGCCAAGAGGTTCGTCTGCCCGGCGATGCCGGTGATGACTTCGACGATGGAATCGATTTCTTTGGAGCTTTCGCCCAATTTCGCGACGGTGCCCGCAGATTCTGCTACGGTGTCGGCGATGCGGTTCATCTGCTGGACGGTGGCGGCCGCCAGCGTATTGCCCTCGTTCGCGTGTTCCACGGCGTCGTGAACGCTCTTCATGCCGGTGCGAACGACCTCGACGACGTTGTGCATGCCTTCTTTCAGACGCTCGACGCGTTCGGTGGTTTCGTTCAGCGCGTCCATCTGCATGGACGTGGAGGCGGAGACGTTGGTGACGGCTTCGGCCACGCTTTGGGTGGCCTGTGCGGATTGTTCTGCGTTTTCCGTCAGACGCTCGGAGCTTTGGGCGACCTCTTCAGCCGTGCCCTGCATTCGAAGGAGGACGCTGCGGGTGGCGTCGAGCATATCGTTGAAATATTTGGCGATTTCCCCGAATTCGTCTTCGGTATTCAGCTCGATGTTTTTGATGAGGTTGCCGTCCGCCGCTTTTTTCGCGGTGGTCGTAATGGTGGTGACGGAGTTTTTGATGGTTCTCGTCAGCGTGACGAGGACGAGGATGGAAATGACGAGGATTGCGATGCTGGCGCCGATCGCCATCTTGATGACGGACTGATACGCTGCCTCGCCGGCGTCTAATGCCTCTTGCGTGCCTTCACGGCAGCTGTTGGCGTCCTCCTCCATCGCGTCGATCAGCGCGGAAAATGCCTTGGCGGTGTCCTTTTCCAAGAGCGTGTCCGCCGCCTTCCGGTCGCCGGCATCCAGCAGCTTGTCAACTTTTTCCACTTCGATGCGGTATTTTTCCCAGAGTGCCTTTTCCGCGTTCAGAATTTTAAAGTCGCTTTCCTTTTCCTCTTCTGTGTCATATTCCGTCTCGTTCAGCGTTTTTTCGTATTCGGCGAAGGCTTCGTTTACTGTGGCGATGCGTTCTTTTTCCGCTTTCGCCCATTCCTGCCGTGCCGCCGGGTCCTCCACGGTAATCCGATACATCAGCGCGCGATGCAGGCCCGCCGCCGTCTCGGAAATGACCGCCACGCGGTCGCGGGACTCCATCCAGTCGCCGATGTTCCGAACCTCTTTGCCGATGTTTTCCGCCGAGCGCACGGCGAAATAGCCAAAGCCCGCGAAAAGCAGAAACAAAATGCCGAAGGCAAGAGCCAGCTTCTTCGAGACAGAAAGATGGTTCATGAGAAATCCGCTCCTTTATATAGGGAAATAACTATATATTTTTAAATTACGACGCTAAATGAAAAAATCCTGCCGGCTGTTGAAAAATGCCGTAATTTTTCGCGAAAAAATGAGTTGCGCGAGACGTGCGGCCACGCTATGATAATGGAAACGGAGGTGAGCGTATGGCGCGGACGCGCGTTATAGTTTGCGCGGCGATGGGGCTGGCCCTCGCGGTGCTGGCGCAAAGCCTGCGCTTTTTTCTGCCGTTGCCGTCGGGCCCCTTATCTCAGCTCGTCATCGGCAGTCTCGTGAATCTGGCGTTGGTCTTGACGGTTCGTTTTTCAGGTTCGCCTTGGACGGCGAGCGTCGGATTTTTCCTGCCGTTGGTCGCGTTTTTGCAGGGACAGCTTCCGCTGCTGCCGATGGTTCCCGTGGTGGGGATAGGAAATACGGTTTTTGCCGCGCTGGCGGGTGCGATTTTGTGGAAGAGCCGCTTCGTCTGGCTCGCTCCTTTCGTCAAGGCTGCGCTGCTTTACGGAGGTACGCAGCTTGTCCTCTGCGCGATCGACCTGCCGGAGCCTGCGTTGTCGGCCCTGTCGATGGCTATGGGAGCGCCGCAGATTGTCACGGGATTGGTCGGAGTGGCGCTGGCGAAAATCGTGGCGCGCCGGGCGGGCAGATAAAAACATCGCCGCTTATCCACAATTTTATTCACAAAACATCCTTTCGTGTGGAAAAGTTTTTGCTCGCGCCTGTTTTTCGCCTTTGTTTGTTCACAAAATATCCACCGTTTTTCCCTTGTTTTTCACAATGAAATCTTTTATCATATAAGTCGAGTTTTAATTCAATGCAAAGGAAGGGATTTTATGAAGCAAAAGTTCCAACGGTTTTTCAGCTTTGTGCTGGCGGCAGTGTTCACGCTGGCGTTCTCGGCGAGCGCGCTGGCGGCGGACGTCGTCATTCTGCACACGAACGATATCCACTGCGGCATTGAGGACAATGTGGGCGTTGCGCGGCTCTCTCAGTACAAGAAGAACCTGAAAAAGCAGGGCTTGGCCGTGCTGCTCGTCGACGCGGGCGACGCGGTGCAGGGCGCGCCTATCGGCAAGCTTTCGACGGGCGAGTCGATTGTGAACGTCATGAACGCTATCGGATATGATTTCATCATTCCGGGCAATCATGAGTTCGACTACGGCATGGCGCGTTTCTTCGAGCTTTTGAAGATGCAGAAGACGCCGTATTACTCCTGCAATTTCACCGACCTGCGCACGGGGGAGCATCCGCTCCAGTCCTATAAAATTGTGAATGCAGGCGGCCACACGATCGCCTTTGTCGGCGTGACGACGCCGGAGACGCTGGCGACTTCGACGCCGAAATATTTCCAAGACGAGAAAGGCAAATTCATCTATGGTTTTTCGGAAGACGAGTCGGGCCAAAAAATTTATGCGGCGATCCAAAAGGCGGTAGATGAAGCAAAGGCGAAAGGCGCCGAATTTGTAATCGTCGTCGGCCACCTCGGTATGGACGGAACGATTCCGCGCTGGTCCAGCACGGCGATTGCCGAGAATACTAAAGGCGTCACGGCGATTATCGACGGCCATTCCCATGAGAAGTACGAGGCCCGCATGGCGAAAGGGCTGGACGGAAAAGACGTCTTGATTACCCAAACCGGCACCAAGATGCAGACCGTCGGCAAGCTTGTGCTGCACGACGACGGCACGATGACTTCGACGCTGGAGACGGTGGAAACGGGCCTGCCCGAACCCGACCCGAAAATCCTGAAAGTCATCGAAAAGGAAAACAAGAAGTTTGAGCCGATTTTGAAGCAGCCGGTGGGCGAGTCGCTGGTAGATCTGCAGGAACGGGATCCCGCGACGGGCGAGCGCCGCGTTCGCAGCCAGGAGACGAACATGGGCGACTTCGTGGCCGACGCGTTCCGCGCTGTGCTCAATACGGACATTTCTCTCGTGAATGGCGGATCTCTGCGCAATACGATCAAAAAAGGCGTATTTACTTATCAGGACGTTTTGACCGCGTTCCCCTTCGGCAACATGAGCGCGGCGGTGGAAGTGACCGGCCAGACGATTCTTGACGCGCTGGAGCTCGGCGCGATGAATTTGCCCGAGGAGAACGGCGGTTTCCTGCAAGTGTCGGGTATAAGCTACACGATTGACGCGACAATTCCCTCCACGGTAGAGTTGGACGCTCACGGCAGCTTCGTTTCCGTGAACGGCGAGCGGCGGGTCAAAGACGTGATGGTCGGCGGAAAGCCCATCGACCCGGAGAAAATCTACACCGTCGGCGGCACGACGTACGTGCTGAAGGACGGCGGAAACGGCATGGTCATGTTCAAGGGCGCGAAGCTGATCGATGACGGTTCTTTGACCGACGCGGACATGATCATGGAGTTCGTGCAGAACCACAAGAATGCGAAGATCGGCGAAGAATACGCGAACTGGAAGGGACAGGGCCGCATCACGATCATCGAGTAAAAATTATACTGGGTGCAAGAAACAAAAACCGCTCGCGCGTCGGGCGGTTTTCGTTTTGCCGGAAAGGGAATTATGCTATAATAAAAAATAAGAAATATGGTACTGATTTTTGACGCAAAGGGGCATCGTAAAATGAAAAAAGCGTTGATTACGGGAATCACGGGGCAGGACGGCTCGTATCTGGCCGAGCTTCTGCTCGACAAGGGTTACGAGGTACATGGCGTCGTCCGGCGTCACAGCACGATTTGCACGGAGCGGATTGATCATTTGTATGACGACCCGTCGCTACAGGATCGGTTTTTCCTGCACTATGGCGATTTGACCGATTCCTGCAATTTGACGGGACTGATTCAAAAAATTCAGCCCGACGAGGTTTACAATTTGGGGGCGCAGTCCCACGTCGCGGTGTCTTTTGAGGTGCCGGAGTATACGGCGGAGACGACGGGCGTCGGGACGATCCGCCTGCTCGACGCGATTTATCAGAGCGGCGTGAAAGCGAAATTCTATCAGGCGTCGACATCGGAGCTTTTCGGCGGATTACCGGAGACCGCGCCGCAAAACGAAAAGACGCCGTTTTATCCGAAGAGTCCTTACGGTGCGGCGAAATTGTACGGCTATTGGATTACGGTCAATTACCGCGAGTCTTACGGTATGTTTGCGGCGAACGGCATTCTTTTCAACCATGAATCGCCGCGTCGGGGAGAGACGTTCGTGACGCGTAAGATTACCATCGCGCTGGCGAAAATCCTTGCCGGAAAACAGGAAAAGCTGTTCCTGGGGAATCTCGACGCGAAGCGCGACTGGGGATTTGCAGGCGACTATGTCGAGGGAATGTGGCGCATTCTTCAGCAGGAAAAGGCGGATGATTTCGTGCTGGCGACAAACGAGACGCATTCGGTGCGGGAATTTGTCGAGACGGCTTTCGCTGAGGGCGGCGTCGAGCTTGCGTGGCGCGGCAAAGGCGTCGACGAGAAAGGGTATGATGTGAAGTCGGGTAAGGCGCTGGTCGCAATCAACCCGCGTTACTTCCGCCCTGCCGAAGTCGACCTGCTTTGGGGCGATTCGTCGAAGGCGGAGCGCGTGCTCGGCTGGAAACGCAAGGTGGATTTCAAAGGGCTCGTGCGCATGATGGTGAAGGCGGATATTGAAAAATACGGGAATTGAGGAAGCGGGATGGAAAAAAACGCGAAAATATATGTGGCCGGGCATCGGGGCATGGTGGGTTCGGCCATAGTGCGGGAACTCCAACGGCAGGGATACGGAAATCTCTTGACGGCACCCCATGCGGAGCTTGACCTTACGCGTCAGGAAGCCGTGGAGCAGTTTTTCTCGGCAGAGAAGCCGGAGTATGTTTTCCTCGCGGCGGCAAAGGTCGGCGGCATTATGGCGAACGCGGGCGCTCTGGCTGATTTCATGTATGAGAACATGACGATGGAGATGAACGTGATTCACGCGGCGTGGAAAAACGGCTGCAAACGACTGGAATTCCTCGGCTCGTCCTGCATCTATCCAAGGCTTGCGCCGCAGCCGATGCCGGAAAGCTGCCTTTTGACGGGAGCGTTGGAAGAGACGAACGAGGCGTACGCGCTGGCGAAAATTTCCGGGCTCAAATATTGCGAATACCTGAATCGGCAATACGGGACGGATTATCTTTCCGTGATGCCGACGAACCTGTACGGTCCGAACGACAATTATCACCCGGAGCACAGTCATGTACTCCCTGCATTGATCCGCCGCTTCCATGAAGCGAAGGAAACGAACGCGTCGGAGGTCGTCTGCTGGGGCGACGGCAGCCCGCTCAGAGAGTTCTTGTATGTGGACGACCTGGCGGAGCTTTGCGTTTTTCTGATGAATCAGTATCACGGCAACGAGACGGTGAACGCCGGGACGGGAAAAGAAATCACAATCAAAGCGCTGGCGGAGCTTGTCGCGCAAATCGTCGGTTACAAGGGAAAAATCGCGTGGGATACATCGAAGCCGAACGGGACGCCCCGCAAGCTGTTGGACGTTTCGAAGGCGGCGGCGCTCGGCTGGCGGTACAAAACGGAGCTTGCCGATGGAATCCGCAAGGCGTACGAGGATTTTTTGAGCCGCGGGACAAGAAACGGATAGATCGAGGAGACGTGAAGATATGCGAATTGTCTATGTGAACGGAGGCTTGGGCAACCAGATTTTTCAATACGTTTTTTTTCGATGGCTTGAAGTCGAGACGGGCGAGAGCTGCGTGATTGACGACGGGCTTTTTTTCGGCGGAAACGTCCCGCATAACGGTTATGAGCTGGAGCGATTGTTTGGCGTGCGGAAGAAACGTTTGAGCCGAATGATTCCCGAGCCGATTTGGCAGGAGATGATAAAACGTAAGGAATCCGGCGTCGGCATTGCCCAACAGCTTTTGGACGCAGGGAACGAGATCAAGGTCATTTGCGAGCAGAATATCAGC
>JAEERZ010000113.1 GCA_016286075.1 Selenomonadaceae bacterium | reverse complement strand
AAATCGACCTTCGTGTTCAGACGCTTTGCAGCCTCTGTTGCGAGTTCGATGTCGAAACCGACAATCTTGTTGTTTTCGTCCACAAACCCCATCGGCGGAAAGTTGTCGTCAAGCCCCAAGACAATCGGCTTTGTCGCCTCTTTTTTCTCCGCCGGCTTTTGTCCGCCGCCGCAGCCAACCAAAAGGCCGCAGGCAATGACGGCCATCATCAGCACTGCAAACATTTTTTTCATTTTCATACTCTTCCCTCCACTATTTATTTTTCCCTCTGCGCAAATGCTCTGCGAATTTGGCCCTTTTCTTCGCTGAAGCATCACATGGCTAATTATACTCAAACCACCGCCGTTTTGCAATACACCCGCAACCAACACGAGTTCCACGCCAAGGCTTCATACTGCAGATACTTTTATTGCTCTTCCACTTCGACCGGTTCACATTTCGTGCGAATCACGAGACAGAAAACCGCCAGCAGCGCGCCCCCCACCGCAAGGCCAGCGTAACCGTTTTTCGTGAAACCGTCAACGACATAACCAACAAAGCTGCATACGCATACGAGAAGCACATACGGAATCTGCGTGCTGACATGGTCAATATGATTGCACTGCGCCCCCGCCGACGCAAGAATCGTCGTATCCGAGATTGGCGAAGCGTGGTCGCCCGCCACCGCTCCTGACAGCACCGCCGCCACCATAAGTACCAGCATCTCATACTGCTCCAACCCGACAACGGCCACTGCAATCGGAATCAAAATACCGAAAGTGCCCCAAGAGGTTCCTGTAGAAAATGCCAAGAATCCGGCGACAACAAAGAAAATCGCAGGCAAGAACAAGCCCACCGAAGAATTCATCTGCACAAGCTGACCAACGTAACCGCCGAGATTCAGGTATTTGTCACTTACGATGCCCGACATGGTCCAAGCAAGGCAGAGAATGAACACCGCAGGAACCATCGCTTTGAAGCCGAGCACAAAACATTCGCAAAACTGGTCGAAACGAAGCACTTTACGCAGCAGATACAGGAGTGCGACAAACATGAAGGAAATGAACGAACCAAGCACGAGAGCCTTGGATGAATCGCAATCTGCAAAAGCGTCCGCAATCGATTTTCCCTCCATAATGCCGCCCGTATAGAGCATTCCGAAAACACAGGAGACAATCAAAACTATAATAGGAAGCATCAAATCAAGTACCGATCCGTTTCCGATCTTTTCAACCTCACGTTTTTCCAACTCGTCGGCATATTCCTTGGACACGATAAACTCTTTGTTGTTGCGACGGACAACCTCACCCATCGTTGCGAAGTCGCGTCCCGTCCAGGCGATGAACAGCATGAAGAGCATCGTCAAAATCGCATAAAGGTTCACGGGAATCGTTCGCAGGAACAGCGCAAAACCGTCAATTGTCGTACCTTCCGGCAACGACGAGCCAACCGCCGCCGCCCAGCTCGACACCGGCGCGAGGATGCAGACAGGCGCCGCCGTCGCGTCAATGATGTAAGCAAGTTTCGCCCGCGAAACCTTGAAGCGGTCTGTAATGGGGCGCATGACCGTCCCCACCGTCAGGCAATTGAAATAATCATCGATAAAGATGATGATTCCCAGTAGTGCAGTCAAAAACAGTGCGCTGCGCTTGCCATGGATCTGTTTCCCCGCCCATTTGCCATAGGCCTCCGTCGCTCCGGAACGCGAGAT
Source organism: Selenomonadaceae bacterium (assembly GCA_016286075.1). Classification (GTDB taxonomy): domain Bacteria; phylum Bacillota; class Negativicutes; order Selenomonadales; family Selenomonadaceae; genus RUG12372. The sequence continues at coordinate 5,544 of JAEERZ010000113.1, read as the reverse complement.
TGCCGCCACGAGAATTCCGAGAACAACGAGGAATACGAGAATATTGACATTTCCCCCAACCTTTTCCTCCATGACCGCGAACATCGTCAAAATCGCTTGGATAACGTTGAAATTGCAATACAGCATCGCCCCGGAAAAAATACCGATCAAAAGCGACATATAAACTTCCTTCGTCGCCAGCGCCAATACGATTGTCAAAATCGGTGGAAAAACGGACCAAATCGTTTCCGCCATGATTTACCCTACTTTCTTATAAATGATTTTTATTTCACCACAATGTTGACCAGTTTGCCAGGCACCGCGATGACCTTTACTACGGTCTTGCCCTCGGTATACTGTTGTACCTTTGGCTGCGCCAGCGCCGCTTTTTCCATCGCGGTCTTGTCCGCCTCTGCCGGGACGACGATACGATCGCGAACCTTGCCGTTGATTTGCAGCACGATCTCGACCTCGTCCTCCTTCATGGCTTCCTCGTCAAAGCTCGGCCACTTCTGTGCGTGGACACTTCCCTCTCCGCCGATCTCGTTCCACATTTCTTCTGTGATATGCGGCGAGAATGGCGCCAGCAATTTGATAAGATCAATCACCACCTCGCGGACAAGCCCTGCGTTCACCATTTCAACGTCTTGGAATGTGTAAAGCTCGTTAACCAGTTCCATGATCGAACTAATGGCCGTGTTGAAGGTGAAACGATTCTCAACGTCGTCGGTAACTTTCGCGACGGTCTGATGCAAGACTCGACGAAGCGCCGTTTCTTCCTTCGTCAGTTTCGAAACATCATAATTTTCCTTGCCTTCCTTGACCAGCGGCGTAAATTGTCCGACAATGCGCCAGACGCGGTTCAGAAAACGCCACGCGCCTTCCACGCCCTGATCGCTCCATTCGAGGTCGCGCTCCGGCGGCGCCGCGAAAAGGATAAACAGGCGAGCCGTATCCGCACCGTACTTCGCGATGATTTCCTCCGGCGAAACAACGTTGCCTTTGGACTTTGACATTTTCGAGCCGTCTTTGATAACCATGCCCTGGGTCAAAAGGTTCGTAAAAGGCTCATCGAAACTGACAAGTCCCGCATCACGCAACACCTTCGTGAAAAAACGCGAATAGAGAAGATGCAGGATCGCATGCTCGATGCCGCCGATGTACTGGTCCACCGGTCCCCAATAATTGACCTTGTCCTTCGCGAATGGTTCTTTGTCGTTGTGCGGATCGGTATAGCGCAGATAGTACCAAGACGAGCAGATGAAGGTGTCCATCGTATCCGTCTCGCGCTTTGCGTCGGCGCCGCACTTCGGGCATTTGACGTTGACGAACTGCTCGCACTGGGCCAGCGGCGACACCGCGCCCTGTTCGAATTTCACGTTTTCCGGCAGCTTAACGGGAAGCTCTTCCTCCGGCACCAGCACCTCACCACAATGCGGGCAGTGGATGATTGGAATCGGCGCCCCCCAATACCGCTGACGGGAAATCAACCAGTCGCGCAGTCGGTAATTGACCCTGCGCTTGCCGAAGCCCTTCGCCTCCGCCTCGTCCATGATCGCGCTCAAAGCCGCATGCATTTCCATGCCGTCGAATTTATCGGAGTTGACCAGCACGCCCTCTTTTTCCACATAGGCGGCGTCCATTTCCGAGAGGTTCAGCGTCTGCCCCTTCGGCTGGATGGTCAGGATTTTCGGGATATTGTATTTCGTCGCGAACATCCAGTCGCGCTGGTCGTGCGCCGGAACGCCCATGACCGCGCCGGTGCCGTACTCTGCCAGCACATAGTTCGTGACCCAGATCTGCACTTCGTTTCCGTTGAACGGATTCACGCAGCAGAGCCCGGTGAAAATGCCCTCTTTTTCCGAAGTCTCGGAGGTGCGCTCCATCTCGGACTGATTGCGGGCCTTCTCGCAGAAGGCTTTGATCTCCGCCGCCTTCGGATTGTTCGTGCAGATCTTTTCCACCAGCGGATGCTCGGCGGCCAGCGCCAGGAACGTGACGCCGAAGGCCGTATCCGGACGCGTGGTGTAAACGGGAATCTTTTCGCCGATGGCCGGAAAATCAAAGGCGAACTCCAGGCCCTCGCTGCGGCCGATCCAGTTGTCCTGCATCGTCTTGACGCGCTCCGGCCAGCCTTTCAAAAGCTCGAGGTCCTTCAAGAGCTCGTCGGCGTAGTCGGTGATTTTCAGGAACCACTGGGAAAGGCTCTTCTTATGCACTTCGGAATCGCAGCGCCAGCATTTGCCGTCCACGACCTGCTCGTTGGCCAGCACCGTGCCGCAGGTGTCGCACCAGTTCACCGACGCCGCTTTCTTGTAGGCAAGACCGCGCTTGTAGAAAAGCTCGAAGAGCCACTGCGTCCAGCGGTAATAATCAGGGCGGCAGGTCTCCACCTCGCGGTCCCAGTCGTAGGAAAGGCCCATCGTCTGCTGCTGCCGCGTCATGTTTTCGATATTCGAGAAGGTCCAGTCCGACGGACGGACGCCGTGCTTGATGGCGGCGTTTTCCGCGGGCATGCCGAAGGCGTCGTAGCCCATCGGATGGATCACGTTGAAGCCCGCCATGCGCTTGTACCGCGCCAGCACGTCGCCGATGGAATAGTTGCGGACGTGTCCCATGTGGAGATTCCCCGACGGATACGGGAACATTTCCAGCACATAATACTTCTTCAGCGAAGAATCGGCCTCCGTCTTGTAGGTCTCCTCATCCGCCCACTTCTTCTGCCACTTCTGCTCGATTTCCTTCGGGTTGTATTTCTCCATTCCGGCTTTCCCCTCCAAATATGCAAACAAACTCTTGACAGTCCATATTACTTCATTATAAATGCGCTCGTTTTTCGGACTGCCTAATTTGTAAGTATAGCATAAAAAGGGAATCCTTGAAAGCATAAAAACTTTCGGATTCCCTTTTTATATCAATACATATTTACTTTTTTCCGTCTGCCGGAACGTGGTCCAACAGGATTTTATTCCCCTCGCGACGTACGTTCACGCGGTAGTCGGATATGCCCTGCTTGTAGAGGTCAAGCTTGATTTCCAGCAGCAGCTTTTCCATCGTGTCGATGGCGTCCTGCGACAGGTACGTCTGATACGCGCCCTCGCGTTTTTCCGGCGCGGTTGCCCGCTTCGGCTGCGGACGCGCCGCTTTTTTCGGTTCCGCCGCTTGCAGCATCGTTTCCTCTATGGTCGGCTCTTCCTGCCAGCCCTTGAACATATCCTTATCAGACAGGTTTCTCGGTATCTTCCCCATTTATCCTTTCACCTTGCCCCATGTGTCTTTCAATCCGACAACCTCATTGAATACGAGATGGTCGGGCGTCGTGTCTTTGTCCACGCAGAAATAGCCCTTCCGCAGGAACTGGTACCGCGTCCCCTCGGCGGTATAGCGCGCGCTGGGCTCAATCAGCGCGTCCTTCAATACGCGCAGCGAATCGGGATTCAGGTGCGCAAGGAAATCGTCGGGGACGTTGCCGTTTTCATCGGTCATCAGCAGATAATCATAAAGGCGAACCTCCGCCTTGATTGCCGTTTTTGCTTCCACCCAATGGAGCGTGCCTTTGACCTTGCGGCCCGCCGTCGCGCCGCCGCTCTTCGAGTCGGGATCGTAGGTGCAGCGAAGCTCGACGACATTTCCGGCGCCGTCCTTCACGACCTCTTCGCACTTGATGATATAAGCGTGCTTCAGGCGCACCTCGCCGCCCGGCTTCAACCGGAAGAATTTTTTCGGCGGGTCTTCCATGAAATCCTCTTGTTCGAGGAAAATCTCACGGGAGAACGGCACGTACCGATGACCGCCGCGCGTCGGGTGGTTTTCCGCCACGAGATACTCGGTCTGGTTCTCGGGATAATTCGTAATGACGACTTTCAGCGGCTCCAATACCGCCATCACGCGGTCGGCATTCTCGTTCAAATCCTCGCGGACGCAATGCTCCAACATCGCCACGTCCACAAGACTGTTGCTCTTCGCGACGCCGATGCGCTCGCAGAAGTCGCGGATAGACGCCGCCGTGTAGCCGCGCCGACGCAAACCGGAAATCGTCGGCATCCGCGGATCGTCCCAGCCGGAGACATAGCCGCCCTCGACAAGCTGACGGAGCTTGCGCTTGCTCATCACCGTATTCGTCAGGTTCAACCGCGCGAATTCATATTGATGGGGCCGCTTCGCGTCGAAGCCCAGCGACTCCAGCAGCCAATCGTACAGCGGACGGTGATCCTCGAATTCCAGCGTGCAGACGGAATGCGTGATGTCCTCGATGGCGTCGGACAGCGGATGCGCGAAGTCGTACATCGGATAGATGCACCATTCTTCGCCCGTGCGGTGATGCGCCGTATGCGCGATGCGGTACAGCACCGGGTCGCGCATGGTAATATTCGGCGACCACATATCAATTTTCGCGCGAAGCACATGGGAACCGTCCGGGAACTCCCCTGCCTTCATCCGCGCAAAGAGGTCTAAATTCTCCTCGACGCTGCGGTTCCTGTATGGACTTTCTCTCCCCGGCTCGGTCAAGGTGCCTCGCGTGGCACGGATCTCGTCGGCGGAGAGGTCGCAGACGAACGCCTTGCCTCGCTTGATTAGTTCCACCGCGTAGCCGTACAGCTTCTCGAAATAATCGGAGGCGTAAAACTTACGGTCGTCCCAAGTAAAACCGAGCCATTTCACGTCTTCCTGAATGGAATCGACGTACTCCGTATCCTCTTTCGTCGGGTTCGTGTCGTCGAAGCGCAGATTGCATTTGCCGCCAAATCGTTGCGCAAGGCCGAAATTCAGGCAAATTGACTTCGCATGCCCGATATGCAGATAACCATTTGGCTCGGGCGGAAACCGCGTATGAATATCCTCCGAAATATATTTCCCGCTTTTCAAGTCGCCGTCAATAATGTTTTCCACAAAATTCGCGGCCATCGCCGCTGTTTTCTCTGCCATGTCTCATTTCTCCCCTAAATTTTCACACTCTCGAGAGCTTTGAAAGCCTGCGTCGTCTTTTTCTGCCAGCTTTTTTTCCACATATCCGCGCAAACGAGAAACGCCTTGGTCAACCTTTTCGCCTTTCGGAAGACAATGAATCAACTTTTCAAGATAGCCCCGATTTTCAATCTGTTGCAGCGTCCACGAAAAATATATATCATAGGCCCACATCAACCGCACCAGCTTTTTGTCGTCCTCGGTACCGACCATCGTGTAGTCGCACTGAACGCCTTCGACAAACTTCTCGATGAAATTCGGGCTGACGCCGCTTCCGTCCTCGGAGGGAAGGAACGGCTCCAGTACATGATAAATATCCAGTTTGTCAGCGTCTCGGAGCATTTTCGCGTAACCGAGATGACAGGCGTCGGGCGCTGAACCGATTGCCTTTTTGTTGTGCCACTCGACAGCGAAGCGGACAAGAGACTGTTCCCACGGCAAAAGCCCGTCCAATAGCCGATGCTCCTCCATCAGCTTCAGTCCCGCCGCCGCGTGATCCTCCGACAGATGATCCTTGAAGGTCCGATAAACGGTAAACTGCCGGAATCTCCCGACGTCATGCAGCAGTCCCATGATTTCCGCCAGCGCCACGTCCTCCTC
>JAEERZ010000112.1 GCA_016286075.1 Selenomonadaceae bacterium | reverse complement strand
GCAGCCCGGCCCTGCCGCCGGCGGCATGGTGTTCACCGGCGGTATCCCGAACTGGACGCTACTGCACCTCTACCGGCGCGGCGACGCGTCGTGGAAGGCGCTGACGGCGGAGAACATGCGCAACGCCGTTGTCGGCGGCTTTGCCAACGACGCGAACATGACGGCGATCTCCTTCTTCATGACCTCCAACGGCTGGGAGATGACCGTCCGCCCGTTTTACGACGAAGCGGCCATGCTGGCGGCTTTGCGCAGCGGCGAGATTGACGTCGTCTGCGACGACGGCAGCCATGTGGGAAAAGAGGAAAAGTGCGCGGTCACCGTGGGCGTGGTCCCCGCCCGGCTGATGACGACGCCGGACAAGGAATATCTGTGCCGGCAGCTGACGGAATCCATACTGACCATCGAGTCGCTGACGCCGGGATTCGGGACGTCGATGAAGGGAAAATACCTGGACCGGGCCCTGAAAGAGGTCGTCCGCATCACGGAAAGCGGGCAGGGATACGTCAAGCGCGCCGACGAGCTGCGCGTGGCGTTCCTGGGCGACTGCCCGCCCTTCTATGAGATCGGGAACGGCGACTCCGCTTCCGGCCTTTACGTCGACCTCCTGAAACTGCTGTCCGACGGCAGCGGGCTGCGGTTCTCCTTCTGCCGGGCGGAGTCGGAGAACCAACTGTGGAAGATGATGGAGTCGGGGGAGGCGGATCTGGCCTTCGTCTCCTATGCGAACGGCGGCCCGGCGATGGACATGTACTTCACCGGCGACGTCCGGGAGGAAGAGTTTGCCGTCATCCGCCGCAAAAACGGGCAGGTGGCCGATTTCGCCAGGAACGCGGCGGTCGTGCCCGCCGGATTCCCCGGCGCGGACTATTATTTCTCGGAGAAATTCAATCAGCAGGTCCGCACGCTGCAGTCGTCGGAAGACTGCCTGGACGCAGTGGAGCAGGGCCTTTACGAGACGGCCTACATTCCCGCCCTCTATCTGCGGCGGGAGAACAGCATGGTCGTCCGGCCCGAACTGGAACGGATCGACCGGGAAACGACGACGCTTCCCGTGGCGCTGGCCATCTCCCCGCACGAGCCGCACGTCCTGCAAAGCGTCCTGAATACGGCGATCCTGCGGCTGGAAAAGAGCGACGTGGACTGGAAGGTCTATGAGAACGCCCGGCCCCGGTTCTCGATGGAATATCTGCTGTACCAGTACCCGCTGTGGACGTCGCTTTTCATCGGAGCTCTCGTCTTCGGGCTGGCGGTGCTGTTCTTCCTCATCTATCGGCACCGGCTCCAGAAGCGGCAGAACGAGATTCTGCAAAAGAAGAACACGGACCTGGAGAACTCCCTGCGCCGGGAGGAAGCCCTGCGGATTTCCCGGGACGGCTACAAGCTCAAATCCGAGATGGACAGGCTCACCTCGATATACAACCGGGCGGCCTTCGAGCGCATCGTGAAGGAACGGATGGCCGCCATGCCGGAAGGGCAGGTGGGCGCCTTCTTCATCATCGACGTGGATCACTTCAAGGAAGCGAACGACACATACGGCCATCAAAGCGGCGACAAGCTGCTGCGGAAATTCGCGGCTGCCATGAAGGAAGTCTTCCGGCAGAGCGACTGCATAGGGCGGTTCGGCGGCGACGAATTCGTGGCGTTCATCACCGGCGAGTTGACGAGAGACGCCGTCGAGAAAAAGGCGCGGCGGATGCTGGAGGCGATACGAAAAATCACCGTAGGTTCTGCGGACCTCAAGGTCACCGCCAGCCTGGGCGTCGCCATGTACCCGGAACACGGCGCGGACTACGACTACCTTTTCAACGCCGCCGACCGGGCGCTGTATCAGGTAAAATCCAAGGGCCGGGACGGATACGCCGTCGCCTCCGCCGACATGATGCGGTAAGGACGCGAAGCGCCGCTCTTCCATATCGCAGACAAAGAAACGACCGCTGCCCCGAAAGGGCGGCGGTCGTTTTGCATATCTTGCGCGAATCCGAAAGCCGGTCCTATACGTTCTTTACATACTTCCTCGGAATCGCGGAGAGGAACGGGCTGGGGCGCTGCTCCCGGTTGAAGTCGCCGAATTGGCTCCAGGACAGGAACAGCTCTTTCTTCGCCCGGGTGACGGCCACATAGAAGAGCCGCTTTTCCTCCTCCGTCTGGCCGCTGCGCGCCGCCTGGAAGGACGGGAAGGAGCCGTCCTCCATGCCCGCCAGGAAGACGTAATCGAACTCCAGCCCTTTCGCCTGATGGACGGTGATGACCGGGGTCTTCGGGCGGTCCTTCAGGCTCATCTCAAACTCGCTGTTGGAGAGCGTCGCCAGCGTCAGGATCTGGCGCAGCGCCTCCCGGGGCGAGAGCCGTTCGTCGTCCCGTTCCCGGACGATCCGATAGAGCTGCCGCAGATGCTCCATGCGCTGCGGCTCTTTTGCGTAATGGGCCGCTAACTGGCTCGTGACGATGTGCGCGAGGAAATCCGTGGGCCGCTTCTTGTACGCGAGGCCGCGCATTTCCGTCACCGCCGAGGCAATCGCCTGGAATACCCTGCCGAAGGTCTTGACGCAGGCCCGGCGCGGCTCCGCCGTGGGCAGGATATCGTGCTCGACCGCGTAGAGCAAAAGCTCCGCCGTCGCGCAGATGTCGTCGGAGGCGTCGTGGGAAGACTTGTGCTGCACCGCGAACCGCTCGCCGAGGAATTCCAGCTTGTGGTTCGGCAGGTTCGGGTAAAAGCGGCGGAAAATGTCCAGCGTGTCGAAATAGCCGGGAAACTCCGGTTCCGGCAGGCCCAGCCGCTCCAATTCGCTCACCAAGATTGAAATGTCGTAGGTCACGTTATGGCCGACAATCCACGCGCCGCGCAGGAAGTCGAGGAACTCCGTCAGGACCTTCCGCGGCTCTTCGCCCTTCTCCCGCAGGAAGTCGTCGGAAAATCCGTGCACCGCTTCCGACGCGCCGACGCTTTTCCCGTTCCGCAGGAACTTCATGAAGGTCTCCTTCGGCGCGCCGTTTTTATCAAGACGGATCGCGGCGATCTGCACGATCTCGTCCTTCGCCGTGTCCACGCCCGTGGATTCCACGTCGAAGACCACGACGTTTTCCTGCGCGAGCGCGTCGAGGAGCGGCGCGAAGGGGTCGCCCGACGCGATCGTTTCCTCGTCGAGGAAGTCCGTCAGCCGCAGCCCCGCCGCGCGCATGGCCGCCGACTCGATCTTCTCTATCGTCTTCGCGCCGATGCCGAGGCCGAAACGCTTCAGCACGCGGCGCAGGCTCACGAGGTCGTGTTTGTTCACCGCGAGCTTGATGAAGGCCAGCGCGTCCTTGACCTCCTGCCGCCGGAAGAACTGGAATTCGTCGATCAGCATGAAGGGCCAGGGCGCTTCCGACGGGTAAAGGCGGGCGGCCTGTTCCAGCGCGCGGCAGATCCGGTTCGTCTGGCGGTTGGTCCGGGTCAGTACGCAGACCCGCGACGGGTCGTCGACGCCGAGGCTTCGGATCTTGCCGTAGATCCATTCCCCTTCCTCGAAAAGGTCGCGGCAGCTCTTGATGGAAATCGGCGCGCCTTCCTCCGCGCTGGCCGCTTCGAAACCGCTCTGATAGGCCGCCGCCAGCTCCGACGGGAAGAACGTTTCGAGGCAGTCGTGGGAGGCTTGGAGCAGCGTGCGCGTCGCGCGGTAATTCTTGGCGAGGGAGATTTCCAGCGGGTCGCATTCTTTCCGGTAGCGGGCCAGCAGCCGGGAGGGATTCGAGCCGCGCCATTCGTAGATGGTCTGGAACGCGTCCCCCGTCAGCAGGATATTTCTGCCGTCGAACAGTTTGGACAGGATTTCGTATTCCAGCTCGTCGGTGTCCTGCACCTCGTCCACGGTGAGGAAGCGGAAGCGTTCCCGCCAGCGGCGGGCAGTCTCCTCGTCGCGGAAGAGGCCGTGGACGCCCTCGATCAAATCGTCGAAGTCCATGCCGTGAAGCTCCGACAGCGCATGATTGCAGCGCACGACAAAAGAGCCGCCTTCCTTCTCGATGAAAGCGGCAAGCCCGTCGTCGAACCGGTAACGGGCGTCGACGCAAAGGGAAAGCGTCTTTTCGCGCCGCTCCGCGAAGAGGCGCGCGACGACCCGCCGGTAATCCTCCTCCGGGTTTTCCGAGTAAACGTCGTAAGCCGCGCGGCTCTTTTTTATCAGAGAGATCAAGTTTTGCAGCGCGGGCAAAGAAAAGCCGCCGGGATTCAGGTCGCGAAGCGCCTCCCGGCAGTCCTCCTCGTCGAATACGGTGAAGTCCGAAAAAAGCTCCGTGCGCCGTTTCGCCTCCTGTCGGAGAATCGTATAGCAAAGGCTGTGAATCGTCTTCACCACGACGCTGCGTCCTTCGGCGGGGAGCAGGCCCTCGATGCGGTCCTTCATTTCCTTGCAGGCCTTGTTCGTGAAGGTCAGGCAGAGGATCTCCTCCGGCGCGGCCAGCTTGCGTTCCAATATATGCGCGATGCGCCGCGCAATCGTATCGGTCTTCCCCGTGCCGGCGGAGGCCAGCAGCAGGACGTTCCGGTCGAGGGTGTCGACGACCGTTTGCTGGGCGGGGTTCAGGGCGGGGGCATTCATCATTTGCACTGGGGTCACGTCCTTTGTCATACTTCTTGTTTTGTATTCGCCTTTCGCATCGAAAATCCTTTTTGCTTTGCAAATCATCGACGATGATATGGTATAATAATACGATACGACGATGATACGACGGAAGGGAGGGGCAGGCATGGAGATTATCACGGAAGCAGAGATCCGGCGGGTCGCCAACGAGGCTTCGTACCGGCGCGGCTGCGCGTACCAGCGGGCCGGCGCCGTGAGGATAACAAAACGGGACGCCGGACGAGGAGCTTTACATTACGAAGCGGAAGTTAAAGGTTCCGGCCCTTTCGCTTATTTCGTGACGGCGCGCATCGCCGGTGGCCTGATAACCGGCCACTCCTGCGACTGCCCGGCGGCAGGTCTTTACGAGGGCGCTTGCAAGCATGTGGTCGCGCTTTTGAAGGAAGTGCAGGAGACAGAGCTTTCGCGGCAGACAGGAGGGAAGAAGCTCTCCGACGGCGCCCGGCGTCTCTTTGCGGCCTACGCGGAAGAGCCTGCGAAACCGGCGCAGCCCTCCGCTCCGCTTCGGCTCATACCGAAGCTTTGCATCGGCCTCGAATACCGCTCTCAGACCATGTGGCTGGAGTTTCGCATCGGGCGGGAAAAGCTCTACGTCCTGCGCTCGATCCTCGATTTCCTGCGGCAGATGCACACGGGGGCGCCGATGGCTTTCGGCAAGGACCTGACGGTCTATCCTTCGTCGCTTTCTTTCGCAGCGGGCTCCTCCGCCGGGCTTTGGGCGATGCTCGAGGACGCCTGCCGCGACGGGGAAAGCATGTATTCCTACAGCGCGTATTTCCGCACCCAGATGGCGCAGGCCGTTTTCTCCGGCAAGCGGTTCAAGCTGTCGCCGTCGCTCTTGGGGCGATTCGCCGAGGTGATGGCGGGGGAGAGCTTCGAGGTGGAAGTGGACGGGGAGAAAATGCCGAAGGGCGGCTTCGCGGAGGGCGCCCCCCGGTTCGTCGTGCATGTGGAGGACCGGGACGGGAACGGGCGGCTGGAGCTGGAAACGGCGGGGCTTGCCCTTTGCCTGACCGACGACGCCGAATGGATCTTGCACGGCGGCACGATCTGCCATGTGCCGTCGGAACAGCGCGCGCCGCTTACGCGGTTGCTGAGGGCGTTCGACGACGGGAAACGGATCGACGTGGACGCGTCGGGCATGACGGACTTTTTCTCGCTGGTGCTGCCGCAAATGAAGAAGGCCGCCGAGGTCGACGTGGCCCGTTCCTTCGCGGAGCGGTACAAGATGCTGCCGCTGGAGGCGGAGGCGCGGATCGACTATCTCGGCGACGGCGTCGCCATCGAGACGTCGTTCCGTTACGGCGGGGCGGTGTTCAATCCTGCGGCGGCGGAAGGCAAAAAGTCCGCGCCGAAAACGGAGGGGCTGATTCGGGACACGGAGACGGAGCGGGCGATTCTCGCGCTGTTGGACGAATGGGGCTTTCAGCCGGAGGACGGGCGCTTCGTGCAGCCGGAGGAGGAACGCGCTTACGATTTCCTGCGCGAGGGCGTGCAGGAACTGTCGAAGCTCGCGGACGTGCTTTACAGTGAGAGCTTCACCCGCCGTCCGGTGCAGACGATGCCGCCGGTGACGCTGGGCGTCTCGGTGAACCAGGACAGCCTTTTGGAGCTGACCTTCTCCGGCGGCGATTTCGACTTCGACGAGCTGATCGAGATCCTGCGCTCCTATCGGCTGAAGCGGCGCTATCATCGGCTGAAAGACAATACCTTCTTGACGCTGGGCGGCGAGGGGCTCTCCGCGCTGGCGGATTTCGCCGAGGAGACGGGGCTGGAACGGCTCCGGGGCGGCAAGGCGGAGCTGCCGCTGGCGGAGGCCCTTTACGTCGACACGCTGGCGAAAGAGACGACGGGATTCCGCCTGTCCGTCGGCAAAGGGTTCCGCGCGCTGGTCCGCGACATCCGCAATCCGGCGGAGGCGGAGCGGGAAATTCCGGCGGAGCTCGTCGGCGTGCTCCGCGATTATCAGGCGACGGGCTACCGCTGGCTGTCGTCGCTGGCGGCCCATGGATTGGGCGGCATCCTCGCCGACGATATGGGCCTCGGCAAGACGCTGCAGACCATCGCGTTCTTATTGGCGCGCCGCGGTCCCGATACGCCTCCCGCGCTGGTCGTCACGCCGACCTCGCTGATCTACGGCTGGCTCGACGAAATCGCGCGTTTCGCGCCGGACCTTCGCGCTGTCGCCGTGGCGGGGTCGAAACCCCAGCGCGAAGCGATACTGGCCGGCGCCTTTGACGAGGGCGCGGACGTCGTCGTCACCACCTACGCGACGCTCCGCATCGACGCGGAAAGCTACGCGAAGCGCCGTTTCTCCTGCGCGATCCTCGACGAGGCGCAGCATATCAAGAACCCGACGACGAAGGCGGCGAAGGCGGTCAAACGCATACAGGCGGACTCGCGCTTCGCGCTGACGGGCACGCCGATCGAGAACACGCTGACCGAGCTTTGGTCGATCTTCGATTTCCTGCTGCCGGGCTACCTCGGCGGGCACAAGACCTTCCGGCAGAAATACGAGACGGGCATCGTCAGGGACGGGGACGCGGGCAAGACCGACAATCTGCGGCGGCACATCGCGCCCTTCATCCTGCGCCGCCTGAAACGCGACGTACTGACGGAGCTGCCGGACAAGACCGAGAGCCGCCTGACGAACGA
>JAEERZ010000111.1 GCA_016286075.1 Selenomonadaceae bacterium | reverse complement strand
GGACGTCATCGACGAGGTGAGCCGATCGACGAGCGAGGAAACGCAGACGATTTCGGCTGCGGCGCAGGAGCAGTCGGCGTCGAGCCAGGAGATCGCGTCGGCGTCCCATTCGCTGGCGGATCTCGCCACGGAGCTGCAGGCGGCGACGGGCAAATTCAAGGTGTAAAGGAAATGAAAAAGAGACGGCGCATAAGTCTTCGGGCTTACGCGCCGTCTCTTTTTGTCCCGTTTTTTGCCAAAGGGCAGAAAGCGCGCGATAAATTTCTCTTCGCCCCTTGCCATGAAGCGCCGCAAATGGTACACTAAAAGACAATGTAAAGTTATGTGTTTTTCTTGTGCAAAAATTTGTGGACAACGTGGATATTACTGTGGATAAACAGTGACTATAATTATCCGGTAAGCTTTTTGGAGGGAATTTTCTTTTTATGGAAAAATTGGTCATCAACGGCGGCAAACGTCTCGCTGGACGGGTAAAGATCAGCGGCGCGAAGAACGCGGTGCTGCCGATTATCGCAGCGACGCTATTGGGGCAGGATACGAAGAGTCGCCTGGACGAGGTGCCGGCGCTGGAAGATGTGCATACCATCGCGGAGGTGCTTCGGGAGCTGGGCGTCAATGCCGATTATGACGCGGAGGCCCATCAATTTACCGTAGAGAGCAGCAATATTGTTTGCTGGGAAGCTCCGTATGATTTAGTGCGGAAAATGCGCGCGTCGTTCCTGATTATGGGACCTCTCTTGGCTCGTTGCGGACGCGCGAAGATTTCGCTTCCGGGCGGCTGCGCTATTGGCACGCGTCCGATCGATCTCCATTTGAAGGGATTCGAGGCGTTGGGAGCGGAGATCGAGATCGGTCACGGGTTCATTGACGCCAACGCGCCGCAGGGTTTGAAGGGGGCGCGCATCTATCTGGACTTTCCGAGCGTCGGCGCGACGGAGAATATTTTGATGGCGGCGTCGATGGCGGAAGGGCAGACGATTCTCGAGAATCCGGCGCAGGAGCCTGAGATTATCGACCTTGCGAATTTCCTGAACGTGATGGGGGCGAAGATTCGCGGCGCAGGCACGAACGTCATCAAGGTCGAGGGCGTGCCGAAGCTCCGCGGCGCGGCATATACTGTGATTCCAGACCGCATCGAGGCGGGGACGTATATGGTGGCGGCGGCAATGACGCGGGGCGACGTTTATATCGAGAACGCTATCAGCGAGCATTTGAAGCCCGTTATCGCGAAACTGAAGGAAGCGGGCGTCGGCATCGAGGAGGACGTGGACGGCGTTCGTGTGTTCTGCGAAGGGCCGACGAAGGCGGTGGACGTGAAGACGATGCCGTATCCGGGTTTTCCTACCGATATGCAGGCGCAGTTCATGGCGATGATCGCTACCTCCGAAGGGACTGGCATGGTGACGGAGACGGTTTTCGAGAACCGTTTTATGCATGTGGACGAGCTCAAGCGCATGGGCGCGAATATCAAAATCGACGGACGCACGTCTGTCGTCGAAGGGGTGCCGAAGTTGACGGGCTGTCAGGTCAAGGCCACCGACCTTCGGGCGGGCGCGGCGATGGTGCTGGCCGGGCTGGTTGCCGACGGAGAAACGCAGGTCGGTTATATTCATCATATCGACCGCGGATACGATCATCTGGTGGAAAAGCTTGTAGGGCTGGGCGCGGATATTCGCCGCATTGACGGCTGATATAAAGGCGTGCAGATCTATTCGTCTGCACGTCATGGAGACTCTTTCCGTCTCATTGCGTCAGCCAATGATTGACATAATGGACAGGCGAATCATTATCCCGTTATGACGCAAAGTTCATTTCAGCGACACACCTCGGGAGGAAGCATGGAACAGGACAAACGAAATCTTATCTTTTTGGCGTTGCTTGGCGCGGCGCTTTTCTTTTTTGCTAACGGAAGTCTGGCGATAACCGATCCCGTCGAGTCGAATTATACGCAGACGGCGAAAGAGATGCTCTTGTCCGGAGACTGGGTCTCTCCGCGCATTTTCGGAAATTTTTGGTATGACAAGCCCGCTTTTTTTTATTGGGAATTGATTGCGGCGTTTAAAGTTTTCGGCTTCACGGACTTTGCCGCGCGGTTTTTTCCGGCGGTGTTCGGCGTGCTCGGCCTTTTGCTGACCTACATGTTCGCTCGTCGGCTCTACGACGCGAAGACCGCGCTTTTGTCGGGCGTTTTGCTCGCCACTTCTGTCGGGTATTGGGTGGTTTCCAAATCGGTCATTACCGACGCCACGCTGTTCTTGTTTTTCAACGCAGTGCTGGTCTTTTTCTATCTCGCCTACACGGGGACAAACAAGAATCTCTATTATTTTTGTTATTTGTTTGCCGGCCTCGCGGTGCTGACGAAAGGTCCGATCGGACTTCTGCTTCCGGGGCTTATCGTGACGATATTCATCGTCCTGCGCCGGGATTTTGCGGAAATCCCGCGCATGAAACCGCTGGGCTTCGTGATTTTTCTCGCGGTGGTCGCTCTTTGGTATGTGCCGATGTACCTGCTGCACGGCTCGGATTTTCTCAATACGTTCCTCGGCGTGCATAACTATCTGCGGGCTACCGTCTCCGAGCATCCGATGTGGGACGTCTGGTGGTATTATTCGGTCTTGTTTTTCCTGATTTTCTTCCCATGGGGGTTTGTGACGCTGCCGCCGGCGATTTATAAAATTGTCCGTGACCGCCGCTTACCGCGCCTTGATACGACCGAGCAGTTCCTATTGATTTGGGCGCTGACCATCAACATTTTTTATCAGATGATGGCGACAAAATACACGACTTACACAATACCGTCGCTGCTGCCTATCGCGATTCTTTCCGCGCGGTTCCTGCGGGATAAGGCGACATTGGTGCGGCGGATGTTCTTCGGGGAAATTGCTTTTTTGGTCATAGCGACGCTGTTTGTTTTGGCGCCGAACATCACGGCGAAGAACTATTCGGGGAAGGAAGTCGCCGCGCTTCTTGTGGAGAACGTGCGGGATGGAGATCTCGTGCTGAGTTACGGCGACTACAAGGTCTCGCAGGCGTATTACAGCAATCTTGACATTTATAAAGTGGATAGTAAAAAATCCATCGAGGATAATCGGCCCGACGGAAAATCGTGGAACAGCAAAAACGTCTGGCCGTATTGGGCCGAGGAAGAAATTCCCGACGATCGCACCGTATATATGGTTGTCGGGAAAAAGCGGGATGAGCTGTTCAAGAAATCGTTCCGCGAAGCGGATTGGGAGCAGGTCGGAGTATTCGACCAGTGCCGCGTGCTTCGTCGGGAGGGAAAAAGTAATAAATAATGAGAAAAGAGGGGCGGAAGTCTCTCTTTTTTTGCGGGCGGTGTCAAAACGGGCGCAAAGTGTGGTATAATAATTATATGTGGAATTGCGAAGGATTTTTATTTACATTCCGGCTCTGTGGACAGACGGAGGGTTGGGTATGAAGGGAAAGAAAAAAAGGCTGTCGCCGCTTTTGGAGCGGATACGGTTTTATTTTGACGTTTTGCAGGAATCCAGCGAGGCGTATTATTTCGTGATCGATTTTTCAGCTGGAATCACGTTGCTTTCCCAAAGGATGGCGGATGACTTCGGCATCGGGGATACCGTCATCGGGAGTCTCGCCGAGGCATGGCTGCCGCTTGTTCATCCGGAGGATCTGCCGAAGGTGAGGCAAATCGACGACGATATTCAGCACGGCGATGGGGTGGGAGATCGATTCAACGTCGAGTACCGGTCTAAGAATAAGCATGGCGAATATGTGTGGATGCGCGTCTGCGGGAAGCTTTTGCGGGATGCGGAAGGCAAGCCGCAGTTTCTCGGGGGCATCTTGAATCCGTTGGATCGGCTGAACCAGGCGGACGGCGTGACCGGGCTTTTGAACAAGCTGCAGTTCGAGATGGCGGTGAACCGCGCGTTGGCGGATTATTCTCGGAACGGCGTTGGCGGGCGGATCATGGTTCTCGGTCTTGACAATTTCCGCGCCATCAACGAGGCCAACAACCGCTCCTTCGGAGATGCGGTGCTTCGTATGACGGCCCGGCAGCTGGTGAATCTTTTGCCGCCGGGGGCGATGGTCTATAAGCTGGACGGCGACGAGTTCGGCATCATTCTTCCCGGGGCGCGGACGGCGCAGGTTGCGCAGATTTTCGGCGCAGTCCAGGCCTGTATGTCGCGTCAGCAGTTCATCGACGGCAAGCCGTATTTTTGCACGATCTCTGCGGGCACTGTTGCATATCCCGAGGACGGCAAGGAATATTACAAGTTGTTCAAGCACGCGGAAACGGCGCTGGCGCTGGCAAAGCGCGGCGGCAAGAATCAAAACGTGGTTTTGACTCCCGAGCTTTACAGCCGCTACGTTCGTTCCTTGGCTATGCGTGATAAACTGAAGACCTGCGTCGAAAACGGATGCGAGGGTTTCCAGCTTTTCTATCAGCCGCAGATTGAGGCACGCACCAAGCGATTGATTGGCGCGGAGGCATTGCTCCGCTGGAAGCAGCCGGAGGGCCGCATGGTTTCGCCCATGGAGTTCGTGCCGATTCTCGAGGAGACGAAGCTGATTCTGCCGGTGGGCAAATGGATTATCGAGGAAGCGCTGAGGACCTGCAAGAAGTGGCGAGAAATCCTGCCGAACTTCAAGATGAGCATCAATGTTTCCTCGGTACAGATCAAGGATATGACTTTTTTCCCCTTTGTTCGGGAGGCCATCCAGCGGATCGGCGTACCGCCGGAGGCCGTTACGCTGGAACTGACGGAAAGCACCATCGTTTCCGACTGGACGTTTATCAATCAGCAGTTCAATGAATTCCGCGACCAGGGCGTGCAGATCGCCATGGACGATTTCGGCACCGGATATTCGTCGCTGGCGTATTTGAAAAAACTGTCCTGCGATATCGTGAAGGTGGACCGCGAGTTCGTCAAGAATATTTTAGACAACGACTTTGATACGAAGCTCGTCGAGTACACGGTAACTCTCTGCCGCAGCGTAGGCATCCGCACCTGTATCGAAGGCGTGGAGGAAAACGAGGTCTACGAGATTGTGACGAACCGCTGCGGGGCGGATTATATCCAAGGCTATTTGTTCGGGCGCCCCGTATCGGAGCATGATTTTTACGAAACGTATTTGAAGGAGGGCGCGCATGACGCGGGCTAAAGAAACAGAAGGGCTGTCGCTTTTAGGCGAGAAGAGCGATAAGCCCTCGGACTATGCGCCGGAAGTCTTGGAGACTTTTGAGAATCGGCATCAGGAAAACGATTACTGGGTCAAGTTCAACTGCCCGGAATTTACGAGTCTCTGCCCAATCACCGGACAGCCGGATTTCGCGACGATTTATATTTCCTATGTGCCGGACGCTCGCATGGTGGAGTCGAAGTCGTTGAAACTATATCTGTTCGGCTTTCGCAATCACGGCGATTTTCATGAGGACGTGGTCAATACCATCATGAAAGACTTGATCAAGCTTATGGATCCCCGCTATATCGAGGTTTGGGGAAAGTTTCTGCCTCGGGGCGGCATTTCCATCGATCCTTTCGCGAATTATGGCAGACCCGGTACGAAATATGAGCGGATGGCTGCGCAGCGATTCCGCATGCACGACATGGCGGGCATGGATCAGGTGGATAACCGCTGAAGGTATTGTTTGTGGGGTTTTAGGGAGAGGAATGAATGAACAATATTTTGCGGAACGTCCTGATGCGCAGGAGTACGATGCAGTTTGAGCCGCGCACCATACGCGACGAGACGATGATGGAAATACTGGAAGAGGGAAAGGTGCTCTCCAACGCGCCCAATAATCAGGAATGGCATTTCACCGTTTTGCAGAACCGGGGGCTTGTCCGCCGCTTTCATGAGCTTTACGCGCGGCTCGTGGAGGAAAAAGGCGGCGATACGGCGAGGGTTTCCATGCATCTTGTTTCCGAGATTCCGGTGTTGTTGATTATTTCCGGGCGTACGAAAGAGAAATTCGTCGAGGACGCCGCGCACATGGTTTTCGGAAGCATGATGCTGGTGGCGGAAAAGTCCGGCGTTTCCGCCGGATGGCTCTCTACGGCGGCCTCCGTTTTTCGGTCGGAAGAAGGGCAAAGTCTTTTGGTGCAGCTCAGCATACCGGCGGGCTATGTTCCCCTATGCGTCGGCGCCTTCGGTTACAAGCGCGCTCCTGCGACGCCGCCGAGGGTGTTGTCTTCGGAAGACCAGATTGTAACGATCATAAAATAAAAAAACGGCGGTCGGAGGTTCCGGCCGCCGTTTTGTGATATACTGTATTCGATTGTAATATTGGAGGGGAACGCAGTGATACAAAAGGGCATTATTTTGGCGGGCGGGTCCGGCACGAGGCTGTATCCTTTGACGCGAGCCGTGTCGAAACAGTTGATGCCGATTTACGACAAGCCTATGATTTATTATCCTCTTTCGGTGCTGATGCTGGCGGGGATTCGCGATATCCTTGTGATTACGACGCCGCAGGACGGCGGCAGTTTTCGGGCGCTCTTGGAGGACGGCAGTCAATGGGGGCTTTCGATTTCTTACGCGGAGCAGCCGAGTCCCGACGGAATCGCGCAGGCGTTCTTGATTGGCGAAGGATTTCTTGCTGGAGAAGGATGCGCGTTGATTTTGGGCGATAATATTTTTTACGGCTCCGATTTGGCCAGTTCGCTTCAGCGCGCTGCCCGACACGAGAATGGCGCTACGGTTTTTGCTTACTATGTCAGAGATCCTGAGCGTTACGGCGTGGTGGAGTTTGACAAGACGGGCAAAGCGGTGAGTTTGGAGGAAAAGCCGGATAAGCCGAAATCGAGTTTCGCGGTGACGGGGCTGTATTTTTACGATGCGGATATTGCGGAAATCGCGCGGGGCATTAAGCCCTCAGCCCGAGGAGAATTGGAGATTACCGATGTGAATCGGGAGTATCTCCGGCGAGGGACGCTGCGAGTGGAGAAAATGCGGCGCGGTTTCGCGTGGCTCGACACGGGAACGCATGAAACGCTTCTCTCGGCGGCGTCTTTCGTGCAGACAATACAGGCGCGTCAGGGTTTAAAAATTTCCTGCGTGGAGGAAATCGCTTACCGTATGGGATATATTGACGCTGCGCAGGTGGAACGGCTGGCTCAGCCGCTGATGAAAAACGAGTACGGGAAATACTTGATGAGAATCATAGAAGAATGAGTCGGGATTTCAGGGGTGGCTTTTGATGCTGGAGATTCGGGAGACAAAATTGAAAGGCGTTTTCGAGATTCTACCAAAGGTATTTGGCGACGCCAGAGGCTGGTTTATGGAGACTTGGTCCGATCGCGAGCTGAAAGCGGCGGGGATTGTC
>JAEERZ010000001.1 GCA_016286075.1 Selenomonadaceae bacterium | reverse complement strand
TCAGCTCGCCGCGCTCGACGCGACCCGTGGCAACCGTGCCGCGGCCCGTGATCGTCATGACGTCCTCAACCGGCATCAGGAACGGCTTCTCGGTGTCGCGCTGCGGGGTCGGGATGTACTCGTCAACAGCGTCCATCAGCTTGATGATATTCTCCTGCTGCTCTTTGTCGCCCTCGAGAGCCTTCAGAGCGGAGCCGGAAACCACCGGAATCTCGTCGCCGGGGAACTCATACTCGGTCAGGAGGTCGCGAACCTCCATCTCAACGAGCTCGAGGAGCTCGGGATCGTCGACCTGGTCGACCTTATTCAGGAACACAACGATAGCCGGAACGCCGACCTGGCGGGCGAGCAGGATATGCTCGCGAGTCTGCGGCATCGGGCCGTCAGCCGCGCTGACGACGAGGATCGCACCGTCCATCTGAGCGGCGCCGGTGATCATGTTCTTGACATAATCGGCGTGGCCCGGGCAGTCAACGTGCGCATAATGACGCTTGTCCGTCTGATACTCGACGTGCGCCGTGTTGATCGTGATACCGCGCTCGCGCTCCTCCGGAGCCTTATCAATCATGTTGTAATCCATGAAGTCCGCGTTGCCCTTTTCAGCAAGCACCTTCGTGATTGCAGCCGTCAGCGTCGTCTTACCATGATCGACGTGACCAATCGTGCCGATGTTAACGTGGGGTTTGCTTCTGTCAAACTTCTGCTTTGCCATTTCCGTAATTTCCTCCCTTATTCGCCTTTGTTTTTGGATACTATTGCATCGGATATATTTTTAGGAACCTCATCGTAGAAGGAAACCTCCATCGAATAGTTCCCTCGGCCCTGTGTCTTGGAGCGGAGATCTGTCGAATAACCGAACATCTCCGCCAGCGGCACCATCGCGTTGATGACCTGAGCGCCGTTTCTCGGCTCCATGCCCTCAATGCGTCCGCGCCGCGAATTCAGGTCTCCGATAACGTCGCCCATGTATTCCTCGGGGACGATGACTTCGACCTTCACATACGGCTCCAGAAGAACCGGATTTGCTTTCTCCGCGCCGTTCTTGAACGCCATCGAACCGGCGATCTTGAACGCCATTTCCGACGAGTCGACCTCGTGGAACGAACCGTCGTAAACCGTCGCCTTGATGTCCACCATCGGATACCCGGCGATAACGCCGTTCTCCATGGCTTCCTTGACGCCAGCCTCGATCGGGTTGATGAATTCCTTCGGAATCACGCCGCCGACAATCTTGTTCTCGAAGGCGAAGCCTTCGCCCGGCTGACGCGGCTCGAGTTCAAGCCAGCAGTGACCGTACTGACCGTGACCGCCAGACTGACGAACGAAACGCCCTTCCGCCTTGACAGTCTTCCGAATCGTCTCGCGATAAGCGACCTGCGGGTTGCCCACCGTGCAGTCTACCTTGAACTCGCGGAGCATACGATCGACGATGATTTCCAGATGAAGCTCGCCCATACCGGAGATAATCGTCTGGCCCGTCTCGGCATCCGTATGAACGCGGAATGTCGGGTCTTCCTCGGCAAGGCGCTGGAGCGCGATGCCCATCTTCTCCTGATCGTCCTTCGTCTTCGGCTCCACCGCAACCGAAATAACCGGATCGGGGAAAACCATCGACTCAAGGATAATCGGCTTGTCTTCGTCGCAAAGCGTGTCTCCCGTCGTGGTATCCTTCAGGCCGACCGCCGCAGCGATGTCGCCGCTGTAAACTCTGTCGAGCTCCTTACGGTGATTCGCGTGCATCTGGAGGATACGTCCAAGACGTTCCTTCTTGCCTTTCGTCGAATTGTACACATAGGAGCCGCTCTCGCAAACACCGGAATATACGCGGAAGAACGCAAGCTTTCCGACATACGGGTCAGCCATAATCTTGAACGCGAGCGCCGCAAACGGCTCATCGTCACTCGAAGGACGGCTGTCTTCTTCTCCGGTGTCCGGATTTACGCCGCCGATCGGCGGGATATCCGTCGGAGCCGGCATGTAATCGATGACCGCATCCAGCATCGGCTGAACGCCTTTATTGCGATACGAAGTGCCGCAGGTCACCGGGCACATCTTGCAGGCGATGGTCGCCTTACGGATCGCCGCTTTGATTTCGGCTTCCGTCAACTCCTCGCCGCCGAGGTACTTCTCCATCAGCGCATCGTCGGTCTCGGCGACGGCTTCCAGCATTTTCTCCCGGTACTCCTCGGCCATGTCCTTCAATTCGTCCGGAATCGCAACCTCCGAACTGACCTTTCCGAGGTCATCCTCATAGATGATCGCGTCCATCTTTACGAGGTCGACCATACCTTTAAACGAATCCTCGACGCCGATTGGAATCTGGATTGCAACCGGATTCGCATGCAGGCGCTCCTGCATCATCTTGATGACGTTGAAGAAATCTGCGCCCGTCGTGTCCATCTTGTTGACGTACGCCATACGCGGAACGTTATACTTCTCCGCCTGCCGCCAGACGGTTTCCGTCTGCGGCTCCACACCGCCGCGCGCCGTCAGGACCGCAATCGCGCCGTCAAGGACGCGAAGCGAGCGTTCTACTTCGACCGTAAAGTCCACGTGGCCTGGCGTGTCAATGATGTTGATACGATGATTTTTCCAGTGGCACGTCGTCGCAGCCGAGGTAATCGTGATACCGCGTTCCTGCTCCTGATCCATCCAGTCCATCGTCGCAGCACCATCATGTACCTCGCCGATCTTGTGATTTACGCCCGTGTAGAAGAGAATGCGCTCCGTGGTCGTCGTCTTTCCGGCGTCAATGTGCGCCATGATGCCGATATTGCGAGTTTTTTCAAGCGAAAACTCTCTTCCCACTATTTATCTCTCCTTAAAACCATTGCGACAGCCGATTACCAACGGTAATGCGCAAACGCTTTGTTTGCCTCGGCCATCTTATGCGTGTCTTCCTTCTTCTTGACCGCCGCGCCCGTGTTATTGGCGGCGTCCATCAGCTCGGCGGAAAGACGCTCGTTCATCGTCTTTTCCCCGCGAAGCCGCGCGTAGTTGACAATCCAACGAATGCCGAGCGTCATGCGGCGGTCCGGACGGACCTCCACCGGCACCTGATAGTTGGCGCCGCCGACCCGACGCGCGCGAACTTCCAAAACCGGCATGACATTCTTCAGAGCCGTCTGGAAAACTTCCAGCGGATCCTTGCCCGTCTTGGCGCGGATTGTCTCGAAAGCGTCGTAAACGACGCGCTGCGCGACGCTCTTCTTGCCGGAAAGCATCACTTTATTGATAAATTTCGTAACCGTTTTATCGTGATACACGGGATCCGGCAGCACATCGCGCTTCGGTACTGAGCCTTTTCTTGGCATCAAAATCCCTCCTGCCCATCAATCTTCATATTTTATTTCTTTTTGGCACGCTTCGCGCCATATTTCGAGCGACCCTGATTGCGATCCTGAACGCCCGCCGTATCCAGCGAGCCGCGAATCACATGGTAACGGACGCCCGGAAGATCCTTCACGCGCCCGCCGCGGATCAAAACGACGCTGTGCTCCTGAAGATTGTGGCCGATACCGGGAATATACGCGGTAACCTCGATGCTGTTCGTCAAACGAACACGAGCGACCTTTCGCAGGGCCGAGTTCGGCTTCTTCGGCGTCGTCGTATAGACGCGCGTGCAAACTCCGCGCTTCTGCGGGCAATTCTTGAGTGCCGGTGCTGTGGATTTCTCCTGCATGCTCTGTCTGCTTTTGCGGACCAACTGATTAATTGTAGGCATACATGCACCTCCTTCCTTCATATTGAAAATTTAATTTATCAAAACCCGACAAAACATCGGATTTTTAACATGTTTACTTCAAGGCCGCCGCCGCCGCGGAGCCGACCTCGATGGAGCAGGCCTTTCCGAGCTCCGCCATCGTCGCGCTCTCAACAAGCTCCACGCCGACGTTGGCGCACAGATCCTTCAAAGACCGCGTCACACGCTCATCCGCATCGCTCGCGACAAATACGCAAACTGCTTTTCCCTTGTTCACAGCCTTCGTAACCTGCTTCACGCCCGTCACATGCGTCATCGTCGCCAATGTTTCCAATGTCATTCGCGCCACGCCTCCTACCCCTGTCTGTGACCAAGCAGTACATATATTATCACCCGAAAAAATAAATGTCAACCCTTATTTTATTGGTTTTTTCATGCACACGCACCCGTGTGTGTCATAAACTGAAAAAGTCCTTGCAGCATAGACATTTCCAATAAATCACTAAAAAAAATTTTAAAAAAATTGCTGCGAAGACATTTCAACAAAGAATTATGTACCTTATATAATTAGTTTGCAATGGAACAAAAGGTTTTAATATCAACTTTTGCTTTTTTGATTGCATAAAAAAGGCCGCGTCGCCATCGAACGCAGCCTTTTGCCATAACCTTCAATATATATTAGGAAAGATTCTTCAAAACGTCTTTCACTACTTCCGCTACATGCTCCTTTGTGAAGCCGAAGTTTTTGAACAACGTGCCGCCCGGGGCCGACGCGCCGAAACTCTCCATCGCCACGACTTTTCCGTCAAGGCCGACGTATCGCTCCCAGCCGAAGGACGAAAGCGCCTCCACCGACACGCGGGCTCGGATTTTTTGCGGCAGGATTTTCTCTCGGTAGGCCGCATCCTGCGCTTCGAAAAGCTCCATGCAGGGCATGCTTACGACCCGCGCATCGACGCCCTCCGCTTTCAAAATCGCCTGCGCCTCAACGGCCAGCGCTACTTCGGATCCGCTTGCGATCAGGATCGCGTCCGGCGCTTCCTTTTCGGAAGGCGAAACGATATAGGCGCCCTTCAAAGCGTCTTTGCCGCTGCCGGGAAGCTGCGGGAGATTCTGTCGGCTCAACACAAGCGCCGTCGGCGTTTCCTCGCTCGTCGCGGCGAGTAGCCAACCCGCCGCCGTCTCAGTCGCGTCCGCCGGACGGAATACATTGATATTCGGCTGGGCGCGAAGCATAGCCAACTGCTCGATGGGCTCGTGGGTCGGCCCGTCTTCCCCGACGCCGATACTGTCATGAGTGAATACGTAGGTCACAGGCAGCTTCATCAACGACGCGAGACGAAGCATCGGCTTCGTGTAGTCGCTGAATACGAAAAACGTCGCCACATAGGGCCGAAGGCCGCCGTGCAGCGCGAGGCCGTTTGCAATCGCCGCCATAGCCAGTTCGCGGACGCCGAAATGGATATTGCGCCCTGCGTAATCTCCTTTTGAAAAATCGCCTGCGCCGTCCATAGCCGTCTTGTTCGACGGCGCGAGATCGGCACTGCCGCCGAAGAGCTGCGGCAATTTATCTTTCAAGCGGTTGAGATATTTCCCGGAGAGGCTGCGCGTCGCCTGCGCCTTATCCTCATACGCCCAATACGCTTCGTCGCTAAGCAGGGCGTCTTTATCGACGGCTTCATGGCATTTCGCCCAAAGCTGTTTCATCTCCGGGAATTTTTTCTGATATTCGGCGAACAGCGCGTTCCAGTCCGCTTCCGCCTTTTCGCCCGCCTCGGCGAGTCTCGCATAATGCGCGTAAATCTCCTCCGGCACGTCAAAGGGCTCCTGCGATCGCCACCCCAACGTTTTCCGAAGCTCCGCAACATTGTCCTCGCCCAAAGGCTCGCCGTGAGCGCTGGCCTTGCCCTGCTTCGCCGGGCAACCGTAGCCAATCTGCGTCTTGATTGTGATGAAGGAAGGCCGCACCTTGTCCGCCTTCGCTTCCTCGATGGCCCTGCCGATGGCCGCGAGGTCGTTGCCATCCTCCACGGTCAGCGTCTGGAAGCCGAACGCCTCCATACGCTTCCCGACGTTTTCGGTGAACGCCAAGTCGGTGCTGCCTTCGATGGTAATCGAGTTGCTGTCATAGAGCACGATCAGCTTCGAAAGACCAAGGGTGCCCGCCAGCGAAAACGCCTCGGAAGAAATGCCCTCCATCATGCAGCCGTCGCCGCCCAACGCGAAGGTGTAATGGTCGACGACGGGATAGCCCGGCTTGTTGAACATTGCCGCAAGGTGCGCTTCCGCCATCGCCATTCCGACGGCCATGCCCATGCCGGCGCCCAGCGGTCCCGTGGTCGCCTCGACGCCGACGGTATGGCCATACTCGGGATGCCCCGGCGTCAGCGAGCCGTCCTGGCGGAATTTTTTCAGGTCGTCCAGCGTCAGACCGTAACCGAAAAGATGGAGCAGCGAATATAAAAGCATGGAGCCGTGACCGCCGGAAAGGACAAAACGGTCGCGGTTCGCCCATTTCGGGTTTTTCGCATTGTGCTTCATGTGGCGCGCCCAAAGTTCGTAAGCCGCCGGAGCCGCCCCCAGCGGCAGCCCGGGATGGCCGGAGTTTGCCTTTTGTATCGCGTCCGCGGACAGCACCCGGATCGCGTTCACGCTCGTCGCGTCTATCGACATTCCTTCATCGCCCTTCTATATAGGAAGCACTGAACAAGATCCTTGCTTCCATAACAATTTTAATCCATACAATAATCTTTATCGCGCCGCGATCACGTCAATCTCGACCAGCGCGCCCTTTGGCAGCTTGCTGACCTCGACGCAGACCCGCGCCGGCGGATTTTCTTGGAAATACTGACCGTAAATGCCGTTGACTTTCGCAAAGTCGTCCATGTTCGTGATATATACCGTCGTCTTGACGACGCTTTCCAGCGACGAACCCGCCGCTTCGAGAATCGCTTTGAGGTTTTCCAGCACGCGCGCCGTCTGCACCTCAACGCTTCCTTCCACAAGCTCCCCTGTAGCCGGAATCAGCGGAATCTGCCCCGAGACAAAAATAAAATCGCCCGCCTCGATGGCCTGCGAATATGGGCCTATAGCCTGCGGCGCCTTCGCCGTGGAAATGACTTTTTTCATTGGTAAAACTTCCTTCCTTATTTTATTTCATTCTTCTTCCGGATCGTCCGGTTTCTTCATGACAAGATCCTGCCTGAGAAGCGCCGCCTCGCCGAGATAGACGTGACGAATTGCTTTCTGAGGCTTGTCCGTATCAGCAAGCACCAACGCGCGAATGCAAAGCGGCAAGCTCTCCTCAACCGCCATCTGCCGCGTGTCGAAAAGCGGCACCGAGTCGAAGCCAGGAATCTGCCGCGCCCCGGCGGCAGGAAACGCCGCCGTGATATCTTCCGTCGCGCTGAAAATCACCGCGCCGACGTCCTCCGGCTTCACACCGTTGTGACGGATCATCTCCGTCACCATCCAGCGCACCGCCGCGACAATCTCGGACTCGGTGTCGTTCTTGATCGTTATTGCTCCGCGGATTCCCCGCATAGAGAAGCCCTCCCTTTAATTGTACCGTTATTACGACTTTCGCAAAATATTCCAAAGCAGCCATCCGCAGAGAACGAGCGCCGCCAAATACCCAAAAACGCCCAAAAGCGGTATTTCCATAATCTTC
Source organism: Selenomonadaceae bacterium (assembly GCA_016286075.1). Classification (GTDB taxonomy): domain Bacteria; phylum Bacillota; class Negativicutes; order Selenomonadales; family Selenomonadaceae; genus RUG12372. The sequence goes on along the minus strand of JAEERZ010000001.1, from coordinate 25,011 downwards.
GGCGTCATCTGCGTCGTGCAGATAACGCTGGAGCCCAAAAGCAACGCCGAACTGATCATGCCGAGAATCAGCTTGTTCATCATGCCGTCGATACGCTGAAGAGGCTCCTCGGACCCCGTCAGGTCGAGATTGACCTTCGTCTGTCCGCGCATCGTCATTTGCAGGATATCGGAAAGCTGCTCCGGCAGGCGCATGGTCTTTTTGAAAAAAACGTAGCCTTCCTGTTTCAGACGGTCCAACTCCATGCGCCAGTTGAAATCCTTCTGCATATTGAGCTGAATGCTCCGCGTAAATATCTCCACAAAACTGACGCCGGGGCAATACTGCCGCATGACGCCTTCTATAGTCAAAACGCCGCGGGCAAACATACTAAGACCCGGCCGGATTCCGATATGATGCGTGCGAAGCACGTTCATAATCTGCCGCGTCAGCACGCCCATCCGCAACGAGCCGAAATCAAGATCGCCGTACGTCGTCATCATCGCGTCGATATCTTCATACAATCGCGTATGATCGACCCGCCCGCGAGGCAGCCCCAGCGCCAAAACGGCGGCCTTCATATCCAGCGTGTCATGATTCGCCAGCGAAAAAAGGGCCTTTCGGATTGCCCGACGGTCGCTGTTGGAAATCCTGCCCATCATGCCGAGATCAAGCCAGACGATTTTGCCGTCGCGCACCCGGATATTGCCGGGATGCGGATCAGCATGAAAATAACCGTCCTCGATAATCTGCTTGACGTAATTTTCTCCCAAACGCCGCCCCAGCTGGTTCATATCGAAACCCTTTTCGCGAAGCGTTTTCGAGTCGTCGAATCGTATCCCGTCCACATACTCCATCACGAGAACCCGCGACGTGGTCAGATGATGATAAACCTTCGGACATTCCACATATTCCTCGCCCGCGTTTAAATCGCGGAATTCGCCGATGTGGTCGGCTTCCATCAGAAAATCCATTTCCTGCTTGGCAATCTTCCACATCTCGTCAAGGATCGTCGAGACGTCGAGGGCGCCTCGTTCCGCGCCGACAACCTGCATCAGAGCCGCCGCACGCTTCAAAAGGACAATGTCCTGCTCCATCACGTCGTAAATGTCGGGACGCTGAACTTTTATGACCACGTCCTCGCCCGTCGTCAAAACGGCGCGATGTACTTGGGCGATAGACGCCGAGCCCAAAACTTCTTTGGAGATCGTGGAAAAAAACTTTTGCCACGGCCCTTTATATTCCCGTTCCAAGACGGAAATCACAGCCTCGAAGGGCATCGGCCTGACGTCCGCCTGCAGAGTCGTCAAGGCGTCGCAATATTCCTGCGGCAAAAAATCGGGACGCATGCTCATGATCTGGCCCAACTTCACAAAAGTCGGCCCCAAATCCTCCAAAATCTGCCGAATCTTTTCCGGCGTAACGCCCCGCATCAGTTCCCGTTTTCGGAGAACGTGTATCATCTCGCGGAACCGCCTCGCCGGAAGCGTCCCCTGCTGCTCTTTATTCGGTTGTTTCATCAGGCTATCCAGCATACAAACGCCTCGGTTCAGCCTTTCAACGGCTCCTGCAATATCTGCTGAAAGATGTTCATGATGCGCTGCCCGTAAGTGGTTCCCGGCACCGCCCAGCGGCCGTTCAGGTCAACCCAATGAGGAAGCGTCATGCTGCCGTATATATCGCGCACCATCGAATATCGAGGATCGACGATTTCCTCCGACGGCGTCCGCGTCGTCGCATAAGCCAAAAGGTGCTGGATATGCGCCCGTACGCCGATCTGCGCCGACGGGAAATAGCCTCCCTGCACATAATCGCTCGTCGTCCCCAGCCCGCAGTAGTTGTTCTGGTCCGGCGTCACCGTGCCGCCATAGCTGAAATTCCCCGTCTCGTGGAGCGCCTGGGCAAAAGCCACGTCGGGGCGAACCCCCTCCCGGGTCGCTTCCTCATAATAATAGGAAACAAGTTCCTCGGGCGTCACCGAAATATTCGGCTCGGGGTTGATCTTCAAAAGATAATTGACGCATTGCGCTTCTGTCGCCATCGGCCCGCCAAGAATATCTTCGTTGTCAAGGTCGACGGGCACAATCTTGTAATCTACTTTCTCATGATGATGGTTCGGCTGCTCCGCTTTCGGATGCAAAAGAGCCTCAATTCGCGCTTTGATGCCGCCCGATTCTCCCTTCACCAAGCGTTCGCTATGCGTCTGCACCGTATTCCCGTTCGTTATCTGGTCGTGAAGCCTTTTTCCCGCGGCCGCCTTTCCCGAAAATGGAAAAACGCACGCGCCTGTCAAAAGCAACGCGCAAAAAACTTTCATGCCCTTACCGATTCGCAATCTGTATCCCCTCCGTCTCGTCATATAAAAACAAAGAAAGATGCACATACAGATAATATTTTATCACAGACTGGCTATAAATTCCACCATAAGAAAAGACAGGCGCAAACGCCTGTCTTTTCTTAGATTATCCTCAATTCATCAAAGCTGCGGGCCCGCTGCGACCAGCGCCTTGCCCTCGTCGTTCGTCTCGTACTTCTTGAAATTCTTGATGAAACGCTGGGCGAGATCCTTCGCCTTCTTCTCCCACTCGGAGACGTCCTTATAGGTGTCGCGCGGATCGAGAATCTTCGGGTCGACGCCGGTCAGCTCCGTCGGCACCTCGAGATTGAACATCGGGATTTTCTTCGTCGGAGCCGTCTTGATCGCGCCGCCGAGAATCGCGTCGATGATGCCGCGGGTGTCTTTAATGGAAATACGCTTGCCGGAGCCGTTCCATCCCGTGTTGACGAGATACGCCTTCGCGCCGCTCTTTTCCATCTTCTTCACCAGTTCCTGCCCGTATTTCGTCGGATGCAGTTCGAGGAACGCCTGCCCGAAGCACGCCGAGAAAGTCGGCGTCGGCTCGGTAATGCCGCGCTCGGTGCCAGCCAGCTTCGCGGTGAAGCCCGACAGGAAGTAGTACTTTGTCTGCTCCGGCGTCAGGATCGAGACCGGCGGCAGCACGCCGAAAGCGTCCGCCGACAGGAAGATCACGCTCTTCGCTGCGGGAGCGGCGGAAATCGGCTTCACGATGTTCTTGATATGGTCGATCGGATAGGAAACACGGGTGTTCTCCGTCACGCTCTTGTCACCGAAATCGATCTTGCCGTTCTTATCGACCGTGACGTTCTCAAGAAGCGCGTTGCGCTTGATGGCGTTGTAAATGTCCGGCTCCGAATCCTTGTCAAGGTTGATGACCTTCGCGTAGCAACCGCCCTCGAAATTGAACACGCCTTTGTCGTCCCAGCCGTGCTCATCGTCGCCGATCAGGAGGCGCTTCGGGTCGGTGGACAGCGTCGTCTTGCCCGTGCCGGACAGGCCGAAGAAAATCGCCGTGTTCTCGCCTTTCATATCGGTATTCGCCGAGCAATGCATGGCGGCGATGCCCTTCAGCGGCAGATAATAGTTCATCATCGAGAACATGCCCTTCTTCATCTCGCCGCCGTACCATGTATTGATGATGACCTGCTCGCGGCTCGTGATGTTGAACACCACAGCCGTCTCCGAGTTCAGCCCCAACTCCTTGAAATTCTTGACCTTCGCTTTCGACGCGTTATAGACCACGAAGTCGGGCTTGAAATTCTTCAGTTCCTCGTCCGTCGGCTTGATGAACATATTACGAATGAAATGCGCCTGCCATGCCACTTCCATAATGAAGCGAACCGCCATACGCGTGTCCTTGTTCGCGCCGCAGAATGCGTCGACCACATAAAGCTTCTTATTGGAAAGCTCCTCCTGCGCCAGCTTCTTGACCGCCTCCCACGTCTCCTTCGTGGCGGGGTGGTTGTCGTTCGGATAAGCCTCGGAAGTCCACCAGACCGTATCCTTGGAGTTCTCGTCCACCACCAGGAACTTGTCCTTCGGCGAACGACCCGTGAATTCGCCCGTCATGACGTTGACCGCGTCGAGTTCCGTGAGCTGCCCTTTGTCGTAACCCGTCAGCTCCGGCTTCATTTCCTCGTCGAACAGATATTCATAGGAAGGATTGTGTACGACCTCCGTTGCTCCAGTGATGCCGTACTGTTTCAAATCAATGTCAGCCATGCTTTTTACCTCTCCTTTTTATAAATTCAACGCCCCGAAGGGAACACTCTTAACATTATTATCTTTCTATACCGAAAGGAAAAATCCTGCCAACAATCTAAAGAAAACCAACTTTTATTTTTCCGCGAACGCGAGTACTGCATCCCTCATCTTGTCTTTTTCGCAGCTTCCCTCGTGGAGCGCCTTTGCTCCCTTCAACGAGGCCAGCCCTTTCGGCGCGGCGGTGCCGCTCTTTTTCTCGAGCCTGTCGAGTAATGCGAACGGGTCGCCCGACGCGTCCTCGCCCAGCGCTTCGAGCACGCTGCCGCTGAATTTATACGGACTCGCGGTGGATACGACCACCATCGGCCGCTCGTCGTGAGTGCGCTGCCGATACTCATGCGCGACTTTCCAAGCCACCGCCGTATGGGTGTCGAGAACATAACGCTCGGCTTCGAACACCTCGCGAATCGTCTCCTTCGTCTTGGCGTCGTCGGCCCAACCCGCCCAGAAATAATTCTGGAACCGCTGGATCATGCCGACGCCGGCGTCGTAACGACCTTCCGTCGCAAGCGCCTCCATCCAGCCCCTTACGCCGCTGGGGTCGCCGGTCATGTGGTAGAGCATCCTCTCGACGTTGCTCGATACGAGAATGTCCATAGACGGCGAGATCGTCCTGAAGAAGTCGCGGTTCTTGTCATAATAACCCGTCTGCAGGAAATCCGTCAGCACGTTGTTCTGGTTCGACGCGCAAACGAGCTTCCCGACCGGAAGCCCCATCTGGCGCGCGTAAAAGCCCGCGAGGATGTTTCCAAAGTTGCCCGTCGGCACCGTGAAATTGATCGGGTCGCCGTTCTTGATTGTCCCGGCCTTCACGAGATCGGCATAGGCGCTGAAATAATAAACGATCTGCGGTACGAGCCGTCCCCAGTTGATCGAGTTCGCCGAGGAAAGACGAACGCCCGCCCCGTCGAGCTTCGCGGCAAAGGCCTCGTCGCCGAAGATTTCCTTGACGCCCGTCTGCGCGTCGTCAAAGTTTCCCTTGACCGCCTCGACGCAGACGTTCCCGCCCTCCTGCGTGACCATCTGCAGGCGCTGCATATCGCTGACGCCGCCGTCGGGATAAAAGACCATGATCTTCGTCTGCGGCACGTCAGCGAAACCGGCCAGCGCCGCTTTCCCCGTGTCGCCGGAAGTCGCGACGAGAATCAGCGTCTCTTTCGTCTCCCCCGTCTTTTTCAGCGCTTCCGACAGAAGGCGGGGCAAAAGCTGGAGCGCCATGTCCTTGAACGCACTGGTCGGGCCGTGCCAAAGCTCCAGCACCGACACGTCCCCAACGCTTTTGACCGGGGCTACCGCCGCGTCGTCAAATTTTCCTCCGCCGTAAGCGCCCTCGATAGACCGGGCAATCTCCTCGTCCGTATAGTCGGTCAGGAACAGCCCGAGGATTTTTTTCGCCCGTTCCGCGTAAGAAAGCCCAACCAGCTCCTGCAAGAAGTTCGCGTCAGCCTTCGGAATCTCCGTCGGCACGAAAAGCCCTCCGTCCTCCGCGATTCCTTGCAGGATCGCCTGCGCCGAATCGACTGTCGCGGCCTTCCCCCGCGTGCTCACATACTTCATTCCCATCTTCCTTTCCCTCTTCCTTTATATATCAAATGATTGTTTTTCGTTCCGTCCAGAATATGTTACAATAAACTACGTATGGCGATTCAATTTTGCCACCGTCGCGTTCGCCGCGCGAATCAGGTCGGCGGGCGCGAGTACGATCTGTTCGCCGCGTTTTCCCGCGCTGATCGAGATCGTCGATTGTTTTTCCGCGCTGACGTCGAGATAAACGGGATAGGTTTTTTTCGCGCCCAATGGAGAACATCCGCCGCGCACATAACCGGTCAATCCCAGCACCTCGTTCAGATGCACCATTTCGACGCGCTTGTTGCCGGAGACCGCCGCGAGCTCTTTCAGGTCCAACTCGCCGTCGCCAGGTATGCACGCCATCAGCACGCCGGTCTTGTCTCCGCGCGCAACCAACGTCTTGAAAACCTGCTCGACAGGCATACCGACCATTTCGGCAACATGCACCGCGCCAAGGTCATTCGGATCGACGGGATATTCCTTCAACTCATAGGCTATGCCAAGCCCGTCGAGAATACGCGCCGCGTTGGTTTTCGCGCCGCTTTTCTTTTTCGCCATACTACGCACTCATTTCTTTTGTTGCTTCACAATATTGTATTATATCACAAAACCACAATCTTATGAAAGAAGGGCTTTGCCATGCTTCGAATCGCACTGGCCCAAATGCGCGTCATTCCCGGCCATCCCTCTCGCAACACGGAAACGATGCTCCGGATGATAACCAAGGCAAAACAACAGGATGCCGACCTCGTCGTGTTCCCGGAAATGGCGATTTCCGGCTATCTTTTGGGAGACACATGGGAGCAGACGTCGTTCCTCGAAGATTGCGAAGAATGCGGCAGAGAAATTATAGCGGCGTCGAAAGAAGTCGCGGTCATATTCGGCAACGTCGCCGTCGATTGGACAAAAAAGAACAACGACGGACGCGTCCGCAAATACAACGCGTTTTTCACCGCGCAGGACGGACGTCTCGTCGCGCCAGACGCCATGCCCTACCCGTTCGCCGTCAAGACGCTGATGCCAAACTACCGGGAATTTGACGACACGCGGCATTTCTTCAGCCTGCAAAAGCTGGCGAAAGAGCTCGGCGTCGCAACGGAGAATCTGATTTCTCCCGTGCGCCTTTCCGTACACGACAGGGAATACGCCTTTGGCTGTCTGCTTTGCGAGGACGGCTGGAGCGACGACTACGGGCTTTCACCGATGAAAATTCTTCGAGAAAAGGATCGCCCGGACTTTTTCGTCAACATTTCCTCGTCGCCGTATACTCTTGGCAAAAACGCCAAACGACATCGCGTTTTTTCTCGCCTCGCCGCCGAAGCCGGCGCGCCGCTCTTCTATGTAAACAACGTCGGCGTTCAGAACAACGGAAAGACCGTCTACACCTTCGACGGCTCGAACGCCGCTTACGACGCACGGGGCGTCCTGCGTCTTTCCGGCGCCCCCTATGAAGAAGCAATATATGTTTTCGACCTTGAAACGCTCTCCGAACGGAAGCCCGTTACGATTGCCGAGGAACCGGAAGCCGCATACATTTTCCGAGCGCTTTCCTACGGCGTGCGTTTATTCCTCGAATCCATCGGCATGAAGCGCGTCGTCGTCGGCGCCTCCGGCGGCATTGACTCCGCCGTAGCCGCCGCTCTTTACGCGCGCGTGCTTCCACCTGAAAATCTTCTGCTTGTCAACATGCCCAGCGTCTACAACTCGGAGACGACAAAAGGACTCGCCCGGCGGCTCGCCGAAAATCTCGGCTGCCGTTATGCGACGATTCCGATTCAGCCTTCGGTAGAGCTGACAATCCGGCAACTTGAAAGCGCCACGGTTGAAAATCTTTTCGACGGCACGACGGAGCAGCTGTCCGTTTCCTCCTTCATGGCGGAAAACATCCAGGCGCGCGACCGCTCCGCCCGAGTCCTTGCAGGATTGGCGGCGGCCTTCGGCGGAGGCTTCACCTGCAACGCAAATAAAGCGGAAACCACAGTCGGCTATTCGACGCTTTACGGCGACCAGAGCGGATTCCTCTCTGCGCTGGCCGACCTTTGGAAATATCAGGTCTACGATCTCGCCCGCTATCTGAACGAGTCCGTTTACAAGCGAGAAGTGATTCCGCAGGAAACCATCGACATCGTGCCGAGCGCCGAGCTTTCCGACCAACAGAATGTGGACAAGGGGCAGGGCGACCCTCTGCGCTACCCATACCACGATTACCTCTTCCGGTCTTTCGTCGAGCGATGGCAAAAGGCGACGCCGCAGGATATTCTCGAATGGTATGCCGAAGGGACGTTGGAAAAAGAACTCGGCTGCGCGCCGGGACTCGTCGCGAAATATTTCCCGACAGCGAAAGACTTCATCGACGACCTGGAACGCTGGTGGAACCAATTTTCCGGTCTCGCCGTCGCGAAGAGAATCCAGGCTCCGCCGGTTCTCGCGGTCAGCCGCCGGGCTTTCGGCTTCGATCATCGGGAATCACAAAACGGTCCCTATTACACGAAAAAATATAAAACTCTTAAATCAAAATTGTTATAAATCCTGCTCAAACGGCCTTTCAAAATTTTTGGAGTAGGAAAGTAGGAAAATCCTACTTTCCTACTTTCCTACTCCAAAAATTTTCTATATGAAATCAGCCGATTAAATTTGCGATCTGGATTGGAGAAAATCATCGGATGAACACGGCAACGCTTTCTTATTTTTTGCTGACTTCCGCGCTGCTTACCCTTGCGCCGGGACCGGACGTCATGTACTTGCTGGCGAAAAGTCTGTCCGACGGCGCGAAAAGCGGCGTCGCGCTGGCGGGAGGCCTTTCCAGCGGCGTCGTCTTCCACACCGGTCTCGTCATCTTCGGCGTGGCGGCGCTGATCCAAAGCTCCCCCGCCGCGCTTTCCGCCCTCAAATACGGCGGCGCCGTCTATCTCCTCTATCTCGCTTGGGGCGCGTTCCGTGACAAAAGCGAGCTCCGCATCGGCAGCACGGACGACGCGTCGAAAAATCTTCTCTCCCTCTATCGGCGCGGCGTTTTGATGAACGTGCTGAATCCGAAAGTGCTTCTCTTCTTTCTTGCCTTCCTGCCGCAGTTCGTATCGACAGAGGACGGAAACGCCGGAAAACAGATTGCCTTGCTTGGCTTCCTGTTCGCCGTACAAGCCTTCTTGATTTTTTCCGCCGTCGCCGTCTGCGCCGGACGTCTTCGCCGAATTTTATTCCGAAAAAAAGGAATCGGCCGCGCTTTAAACATCGCCCAAGGCGTTGTGCTGCTCGGCATTGCCCTGCTTCTGCTTTTTTAGAACCGCCTCATCCTTTTCTTTACAATCCCTTAGATGTGTAATATTATTTATAGATACCATTCTAATATTTCAGCGTTTTCTTTGGGAGCAGATATGAAGAAATTTGTTCTTTTCGTACTATTAATCGGGGGATTTTCAACGATTTGGCTCTACCTGACGGAACGCACGGGTCTGCTTCCGCTGGCTGACGCCAATTTCGACGTGTATTTCACGGAAGACCGCAACGGCTCCGTGACAATGCACTGGAACTCGCTGCCTTATCCCTGTCGTTACGAAGTCGATTGTTTTTTTGAAACCACCGGGCGGCTGACGAACGGCGTTCCGAAACTTCGCCGCATCGCTTCAGGCTCAACGAAAGAAGCGACTTTTCAGGTTCCTCCCACCTCCGTTCCGATGTTTTACCAAATATCGGCCTACGGCATATTCGGCAAGCTTGCCGGTTCCCTTACGCCAACTGTCCACCCGGCTTATGCCCAACCTTACAAGCCGGATATCATCCTGAAGTACACGGAGGACGCCCCGGCGAGTCTTAAACCTTTTTTCGCTTGGCATCCGGTTCCCGGAGCCGTCTGCTATGAAGTGGAGATTCTCTCCGCGCCGCCGGAAAAGGAAGGCGGCGTCGCGCTCTCGAACAAAAATCATCTGTTCAGCACCCAGCGCGTCTATACGAACGGGTGGCAAGCCGACCTCACGGACTGGAAAAACCGACAGGAACTCTATTGGCGCGTTCGAGCCCTGACGTTGGAAAAGAAGCCCATCGGAGAATTTTCTGAAACCGAAAAAATCATCATCAACCCGTCGACGCCTATTCCCGACGCGCCTTTAATCAATACCTTCATGGACATGCCGGACAACTATCCGCTGCTTTATCCGGTCTATCAATGGATTCCGCTGAACGGCATCATTCGCTACGAAGTCGAGCTTCTCTATTCGCCCCCGGATGCAAAATACGATAAAACGCCGCCGCCCGACCGCGAATGGTACCATATTGCAGACGATTCCTTCAGCTGCTACGACGAATATTCCCGTTCCGATCCGGGAGATTATTATTGGCGCGTACGCGCCATCGACGCAAACGGAAATACCATCGGACGCTATTCGGAAACCGCGACGTTCCACGTCCCGGAAACCGTGAATCGCCCATATGCGGCAGCTTTTGGCGACAGCATTACCCACGGCGGCGGCGCACTCTCCTATTCACCGGCGAATCGCGAATACGATTACATGACATACCTCGATTTTCCGGCACTGAACCTCGGTCGAAGCGGCGACAGATCAAAGGAAACGGCTCTTCGTTTTGAGGAAGACGTTCTCCCCTATCATCCGTATAACCTGATCGTTATGACAGGCTCCAACGATTTGCGCTCCGACCGTCCGGCGGAGGAAATCATCAACGATCTGGCGACGATTCGGGATAAATGTATCGCCAACGACATTCGCCCGATTTTCCTGACGCTGATGCCCATCCACCCGGAAAACATCTACACGGCTTTTCGGACGGAAACCTACGGCGATTGGCGCAGCAAGCTTTCAAAAATCAACGCGTATATCCGAAAACAGGAATATTACATTGATTTAGAGCCGTATTTCTACGACAACACGAAAACAAAACTCGATCCGGTGCTGGGCACTGACGGCCTGCACCCGGACATCCCGGGCAAAATGCTGATGGCGGAGCTGATCAACGCGCACCGCGACCTGTTCCGACAGCCATAAAGTAACAACCGGACAAGTCTTTCCCCATCTCGGAGACGTTTTGCGGAAAAAGCTTGCAATCGTCGCATCGCTGTGGTAAGATAGCGGTGTTATTTTGAAAGATTATTCATCTGCGTGCAAGGAGGTGTATCATAGATGGCACATGTTTGTGAGATTTGCAACAAGGGGCCGATGAGCGGCATGAACGTCGCGCATTCCCACTTGAAGACGAAACGCCGCTGGTATCCGAATATCCAGCGCGTGCGCGCCATTGTGGACGGCGAGGTGAAGCGCGTCAATGTCTGCACGCGTTGCCTGCGCTCCGGGAAAGTCCAGCGCGCAATTTAATCGGATAATAAACAAGAGCAAAAGTAAGCGCCGTGAAGGTAATCAACTTCACGACGCTTATTTTTTATCCCAAAATCTCTATATCACTTTTGTCACTCAATCACTTTCGCCACACGCTTTCCCGACGAAAGGATTGCCTCCATCGGACAAACCAGCACGCAAAGATGACAGCCCACGCAGCGCTTCGGGTCGAGAACCGGGCGACGATTTTCGTTCAAGCGAATCGCCTGATGCCCGCCGTCGGCGCAGGAAATCTCGCACCGCCCACAGCCGATGCAGGCGCTTCTGTCAAATTTCGGATAAACGATCGTGTCCCGCTCCAGCGCGTCCGTCGATTCGCTGACGAATTCCAGTCCCTCGCCGACGAGTTCCCGCACGTTTTTGATTCCCTTTTCCTTCAGATAATAATTCAACCCCGATTTCAGATCGTCGATAATCCGATATCCGTACTGCATCACCGCCGTGGTAATCTGTATGGAACCGGCTCCCATCAAAAGGAACTCCAGCGCGTCCACCCATGTCTCCACGCCGCCCATGCCGCTGATATACATGCCGGACAGCGCAGGATTGCGCCCCATTTCGGCGATGAACCGCAACGCGATCGGGCGGACAACGTTGCCGCTGTACCCGCCCACGGCGGACATGCCATGCACCGCCGGAGAGGAAATATAGGTGTGCGGATTGATTACCATGATGCTCTTGATCGTATTGATGGCGGAGACGCCGCTCGCCCCGCTGCGCATAGCCGCCTCCGCCGCCGGGCTCATGGCTTCCACGTTCGGCGTCAGCTTTGCTATGATCGGAATCTTCGCGCCGCGACGCGCTGCGGCGGTGAACCGCTCAACAAGCTCGGGATTCTGGCCGATGGCCGAGCCAAGCACCTCGTCCATCATATTCGGGCAGGAAAAATTCAGCTCGATGACGTCCGCACCGTTTTCCTCGCACTGACGCGCCAAATCCGTCCATTCCGCATCATCCCGCCCCATCAATGAGGCGACGATTACCTTGTTCGGGTACTCCTTCTTCAGCCTGCGGAACGTCGCCAGATTCTCCGGCACGCTGTGAACCGAAAGCTGCTCAATGTTCTTGAAGCCGATAATCGCGCCGCCCTCGCCCTTGATGGCGGAATAGCGCGGCGACGCTTCATGAATGTCGAATGCGCAGATTGTCTTGAACGTCGCGCCCGCCCAACCCGCTTCAAAGGCTCTCGCACACATATCGTAAGTGCTGGCGACCACGGAAGACGACAGCAGGAACGGATTTTCCAACCGAACGCCGCAAATATCGGTTTCCAGCGCAGACTCATCCTCGGGCGGCACACTATCGATGCAGGGCTTCACTTCCTCCGCCAGCTTCGAGATCAACCGACGGATCGGCACCTTTTCCTCCTTCACGCAGGCGCGTTCGCAGGGCGCGTCGCACCCGGCGCAGGGATTTCCTTCGGGGAGCGAAGCGGCGGCGCAAACCTCATTATGCATCCATACGCTCCGCAAAAGTTTTTCGGGGAAGACCTGACGAGGACAAGCGGAATCACAGGGCGCGTTCCCGCAAAAAACGCATCCGTGCAAGTCCTGCCGCTGGATCATTCTGCGCAGTTCCATAACGCACCCCTTCTCGCTTTTTGGCGTATCGTCAACAATTCTTCTTTAGTGAACAGATACTTTTCTCCGCAAAAGTCGCAGCAGACCTCCGCTTGTCCGTCCTCGGCAAGCTGCGCCAAGTCTTCGTCCCGGAGCGTCGATAAGATTTCCTCAGTACGGCTACGCGAGCATTGGCAACGAAAGGCAAGTTTCGTTTCCGAAAGGATATGGACGTCCGAAAAGCCGCACAAAATTTCGGAGATAATTTCCGACGCGGAAAGGCCGTCTTTGACCATCGTCGAAACGGGACGGAGCGTCGCAATGGTTTGTTCAAGCCGCGACAACGTTTCTTCCGAAGCGTCCGGCAGCGGCTGTATGATAAAACCGCCCGCTGCTTCCGTCTCTCCGTTTTTGCCGACGAGCACGCCGAGCCCGACGCTGGACGGCGTCTGCTCCGACTGGAACAGATATCGCGTCAAATCTTCGGCAATTTCGCCGGAAAAAATCTCGCAGGCGCCCGTGACCGGCTCCTTGAGCCCCGTAAATCGCGTGATAGAAAGCAAGCCGCGCCCGACGCCCTGTCCGACGGACAATTTGCCGTTCGTCAACGGCAACTCGACTTCAGGATGCGCGACGTAGCCGCGAGCCGCACCGTCGGCGGAAGCGTCAGATACAATCTGTCCCAAGGGCCCGTCGCCTTGGAACTTCACCGTTAGGCATTCGCGATTTTTTAAATTTGCAGCCATCAGCAACGCTCCCGTCATGACGCGGCCTAATGCCGCCGTCGCCAACGCTCCGCAGCGATGCCGTTCCGCAGCCTCGCGTGTCAATTCCGTCGTAACCGCCGCGTAAACGCGAACGCCCTCCGCCGTCGCCTTGCACAAATGATCCATTACGCATTTACTCCATGGAAAGGCTGTCCAAAATTTCCCCGGTATACAGATCGCAGACAGAAATACCGTTCTCGTCCATCAGCGCGACAGTCGAGCGACCGTCCTCGCGCTTGGAAAGCGACGGCGAACCGGGATTCAAGAAAATCGTCCCGCCGATACGTTTCAACATGGAAACATGGGTATGCCCACTGATAAAAATATCGACTTTAAATCGCGCGGCCATCTCGGATTTTTCTTCCTGCGTTTCCGTAAAATGTCCGTGCGTAATCAATATCCTCTTTCCGTTGACAAAGGCGAACGCATACGGAGAGGCCAGCGGTATGCTGAGCACAGACGCGTCCACTTCAGAATCGCAGTTTCCCCGCGCCGCGATAATCGGCACTTGGCATTGCTCCAGCGCTTCAACGAGTTTCGACGGACGATAGCCGTCCGTCATGCGGTTTCGGGGGCCGTGATACAGCACGTCCCCCGCGTGGAAGATCAAATCCATCTTGCTGAAATATTTGTCAAAGGCCATGGCCCAGCAGTCCTCCGAGCCGTGCGTATCGCTGATAATCCCGATTTTCATGGATCCGTTCCTCCTCATACTAATCTTCGACAAAAAATATATATTTTTTAAACGAAGATACGCCTTCTGCGCAGGCTACATTTGCGCCGTTGGCGCAAATGCCGTCTCATGCAATCACTGCCTGTGCCCTGCGGGTATAAGAAATCAAAGATTTCTAACAGTGATTCGTATCAGCCTATCTTCTTCAAAAGATTGGCCATTTCCATCGCCGCCATCGCGCCGTCCGCGCCTTTATTGCCCGCTTTCGTTCCGGCGCGTTCCACCGCCTGCTCGATGTTTTCCGTGGTGACGACGCTGAAAATCACCGGCACGCCCGTAGAAAGAGCCGCCTGCGCGACGCCTTTGGAAACCTCGCTGCAAACGTAATCATAATGCGAAGTCGCGCCCCGGATGACAGCGCCGACGCAAATGACAGCGTCGTATCTGCCGCAGTCCGCAAGTTTTTTCGCCGCCAGCGGGATTTCAAACGCCCCCGGCACCCAAACGACGTCCACCGCGTTCTCCGGAGCGCCGTGGCGACGCAACATGTCCAGCGCCCCCTCCAGCAGCTTCGACGTGATGAATTCGTTGAACCGCGACGCGACGATGGCAAAACGCAGCCCCTTTGCCGTGATGTTTCCTTCAATGATGTTCGCCATGATCTCAATCCTCCTGTAAAATATGTCCCATTTTGTTCTTCTTCACTTCAAGGTAATGATGATTGTATGGATTGGAATGTATCTCCAGCGGCAGCCTTTCGACGATGGAGAGACCGTATCCCTCAAGCCCCGCGCGTTTTGCAGGGTTGTTCGTCAAAAGGCGGATGCTGGTGAGCCCGAGATCGGCCAAGATCTGTGCGCCGATGCCGTAATCCCGAAGGTCGGGCGCGAAACCGAGCAGCGCGTTTGCCTCCACCGTATCTTTGCCTTGGTCCTGCAATGCGTAAGCGCGCATCTTATTCGCGAGCCCGATGCCGCGCCCCTCCTGCCGCATATAGAGCACGACGCCCGTTCCTTCCGCCTCGACGCGGCGCATTGCCACCGCAAGCTGCTCGCCGCAGTCGCATCGCATGGAGCCGAGCGCGTCTCCCGTCAGGCACTCGGAATGAACGCGCACCATCACATTCTTTTTGCCCCGGACGTCGCCCTTGACAATCGCCAAATGGCATTTCCCGTCCAGGGTGCTCTCATACGCCTTGATTCGAAAATGGCCGTATTTGCTCGGAAAATCCACATCCGAAATTTGGCGGATAAACGTTTCCGTACGTTTCCGATAGGCGATCAATTCCTGTACGGTAATAATCTTCAGGCCATGCGTTTCCGCAAATTCCAGAAGCTGCGGCGTTCGCATCATGTGGCCGTCGTCCGCCATGATTTCACAGCAGAGCCCCGCCGGATACAGTCCCGCCAGCTTCGCCAAATCGACGGTGGCCTCCGTATGCCCCGCCCGCCGAAGCACGCCGCCCGGCACTGCCCGAAGCGGAAACACATGACCGGGGCGCCGGAAACTCGACGGCTTCGCCGCCGGATCGATCAAAAGCCGCACCGTTTGGGAGCGCTCAAAGGCGGAAATTCCCGTATCCGTCGAGACGGCGTCCACAGAAACGGTAAAGGCCGTTTCATGATTGTCCGTATTGTTTGCCACCATCGGCGCGATATCGAGAGCGTCGAGACGCTCCCCCTCCATCGGCGTGCAAATCAATCCTTTCGCATATGTCGCCATGAAATTTATGGTCTCCGGCGTCACCTTGTCCGCAGCGACAATCAGGTCGCCTTCGTTTTCCCTGTCTTCGTCGTCGACCACCACCAGCATTTTCCCTTGCTTTATATCCTCAATGGCGTCCTCAATTCGGGCGAAACTCATTTTTCTGCCTCCTCGTCAAAATCCGCATTTTGTCAAAAGCTCCATCGTCAGGCCCCCGGATGAGACAGCCTCCGCGTCCGTCGGGGTTCGGAGCAGTTTTTCCACATATTTTCCGATAACGTCGTTTTCTATATTGACGGAATCTCCCGCCTGTTTCCCGTCCAATGCCGTAGCTTCCCTCGTATGCGGAATCAGCGACACGGAAAATCCATTGTCGTCGACCTCCGCCACGGTCAGGCTTGTCCCGTCTAAAGCCACCGAGCCCTGCGGAACAATATAGCGCAATATTTTCAAAGATGCCCCGACGCGGAGGATTCGCGCATTTCCATCCGCCTCCACGCGTTCCACGCGCCCCACGCCGTCGATATGGCCGCTGACGATATGGCCTCCAAGGCGCGAGGTCAAAGTCAGCGCCCGTTCCAGATTGACCCGGTCGCCGGATCGCAGCGTCCCTAATGCGGTATGCTGCAGTGTGACAGGCATCACGTCCGCCGCAAAACCGCCCCGCGTGAAGGCGGCCACGGTGAGGCAGACGCCGTTTACTGCGATGCTGTCGCCGATCGCCGTTCCCTCCGTCACCTTTTCGGCGGCAATCTCTATGCGCCCGTTCCCGACAGAACGAACGCGCCCGACCTCTTCGACGATTCCCGTAAACATTCGTTTACTCCTTTACAATATATCCACTCATGCAAAAATCTTTGCCTACCATTTCCGTTTTTATATCCGTCAGCCGCGCCGCGTCAGCCAATCGGGAGAATCCGTCGCCGCCCACCGCAGGCACCGCATCGCGCCCGCCGACGAGCATCGGCGCAATAAACGCGCACACCTTGTCGGCAAGCCCCGCCGACAAAAACGAAAAGTGAACCGTCGAACCGCCCTCTACCAGCAAAGAGCAAATATCTCTCTCCCCAAGTTTTCGTAAAAGAACCGGCAAATCGACAGACGGCCCCTGCCCTGCCGTCAGTATCTCCGCCCCCGCCTCTCGAAGCCGCCGCAGATTTTCCTCCGGCGCGCCTTCCGTCGTCGCGATCAGTACGGGAGCCGCCCCGTCTTTGAGCATCGGCGCATCAAGCGGCGTTCGCGCTTTGCTGTCGAGAATCACCCGCAACGGATTCTTTCCGTCGCCCTCCGGCAGACGCGTCGTCAACGACGGACGGTCTGCGAGTACCGTTCCGATTCCCACCAGAATCGCGTCGTTCTCATCGCGCAGGACATGACCGCGGAGCCGCGCGGCCTCCCCCGTAATCCATTTCGATTCGCCGCCCGCCGTCGCCGTCTTCCCGTCCAGCGTCATAGCCATTTTCAGCGTAACAAACGGACGCTTTTCCGTCACCCACACGACGAACGCTTCATTCAGCCGTCGAGCTTCTTCTTCCAAGAGGCCGCAGGAAACCTCGACGCCCCCTTCCCGAAGCATCTGAAAACCATTGCCGCGAACAAGAGGATTCGGATCTTCCATAGCCGCAACCACGCGCCGCACGCCGGCTTCAATCACGGCCTGCGCGCAAGGGCCGGTCCGTCCCGTATGGGAACAAGGCTCCAACGTCACATAAAGCGTCGCGCCTCGCGCCAAATCCCCCGCCATACGGAGCGCGTGAATCTCTGCGTGTTCCGTTCCCGCCTTTCGATGCCAGCCCGCGCCGACAATACGCCCGTCCTTGACGAGAACCGCGCCGACCATCGGATTCGGCGACGTACGCCCCCGACCGTTCGAAGCCAGCCGCAGCGCCTCGCGCATATACCGTTCCTCGTCCAAAGGCTTCACCCCACAAAAGCAAAAACCCCGAAGGAATCTTCCTTCGGGGCGTAAACGACCACAATAAAATCTTTTTCCATCCAGACTGTACTGTCGGCTCCGGAATCTCACCGGATCATGCTTTGCACTCTGCAAAGCTCGCGGGCTTAATCAATACCGCCGGTCGGGAATTTCACCCTGCCCCAAAGATTTCTTTATGAAATTAAGTTTATAGTACCACAAGCCGTGCTTTACGGCAAGGTCTTGAACTGATTGAACGGCCAAAAAACTAAAATCGCCTTGCCTTTGATCAAATCATAGGGAACGAATCCCACGTCCGCGAAGCGGCTGTCCTCGGAATTGTTCCGGTTGTCGCCCATCACGAAAATATGCCCCTTAGGAACTTCGGACAACGGATAGTCGCCCCTCGTCCGGCTCAGGATGTACGGTTCGTTCATCAGCTGACTGTTCACATAGACCTGTCCGTCCCTGATTTCAATGGTATCTCCCGGCACCGCAATGACGCGCTTGATAAAATCTCGCCTCGGATCGCGCGGATACTGGAACACAAGAATCTCTCCGCGCTCCGGCTCCCGGAACCGATAAATGAACTTATTCACGACGAGCCGCTCCGCGCTTTGCAGGGTAGGACGCATGGACGGACCGTCCACCAAATACAGCTCCACAACGAAAGTACGAATAATCAGGGCCAAGACAACAGCCGTCGCAATGGAAACAATCCAATCTTTCGCTTCTTCTCCCAAAGAACTCATATCGTCCCTCCGATACAACAAAAAGGGGACCGGTCTTTGCCAGTCCCCATTCCGTCAGCGTCTTTCTTTGATGCGGGCCGCTTTGCCCGTGAGCCCGCGCAGATAATAGAGCTTGGCACGACGAACGACGCCCCGCCGCACGACCTCGATCTTATCAATTCGCGGCGAATGAACCAGGAACGTGCGCTCTACGCCGATACCATAAGAAATACGGCGAACCCTGAACATTTCCCGAACGCCAGAGCCCTGTCGTCCGATGACGACGCCCTCAAACACCTGGATACGCTCGCGCGTACCTTCGACAATCTTCGCATGGACACGAACCGTGTCGCCGGGGCGAAAATCCGGAATGTCCGAGCGGAGCTGCTCCTTTTCCAACGCTTCAATGATATTCATTTCTGTTCCTCCTATTTCGTGACGTTCGTGGCAGAAAGCATTCTGTCCAGAGGACCGCCCGTACATTTCGTTACTATATCATAAGCCGACGGATAATGCAAGCTATGTTTTTTGCAAAATCACCGCCCGTTTCCCCGTTGCAGGATCGCATAGCTTTCGGGGTGCATTCCCGGCTTGATGACAAATCCTACTTTTACGCCGAGCTCCGCCGTCAACCGTTCCACCAGCGGGGAATCCATCAGCGCGTACGCCACCGTCTCGTGCACCTCGACTTCGTATCCGAAATCCGCATGGGAACGATCCTCGATGCGCCGGATGTCACGGCAAATACGAATCGCCACCGTTTCCGGCGATTCTACGCGCCCGCTGCCATGACAGCACGGACAATCGCTGTAAAGCAGGCTCTCGAAATTCCTCCGGGATTTCTTTCGCGTAATTTCTACCAGGCCGAGGGCCGTAATGCCGATAATGTTCGTCTTGATACGGTCCTTTTTTGCATGTTCCCGCAAAAAAGCGAGCAGCCCTTCCTTTTGCTCCTCCGTCTCCATATCAATGAAGTCCACGACGATGATGCCGCCGATATCCCGAAGCCGAAGCTGCCGCAATATCTCTTCCGCCGCTTCCATGTTCGCCCGATACACCGTATCGGAAAGATTGGCGTTTCCGACAAACTTTCCCGTGTTGACGTCGATGACCGTCAGCGCCTCCGTCCGGTCAATGACGAGAAAACCGCCGGAAGGAAGCTCCACCTCTCTGTCGGTCAACGACTCCGCTTCTTCCTCCGCTCCATATTCGCGGAATAACGGCGTATTTCCTTCGTAGAGCTCGACGCGATTTTCGAGCGCAGGAGAAATATAACTCACTAACTCTTTAACCCGTCGATATGTGTCAGCGTCATCCACAATCAACCGCTCGACTTCTTCCGTCATCAAGTCCCGCGCCACGCGGATCGCCATATCCGCGTCCCGATAAAGCAGCGCCGGAGCCGAGAGAACGCGCTCACGCGCGCATAACGACTCCCAAAGCCTTGAAAGATACCTTACGTCAGCCTCAAGAGTCTCTCTGTCCTGTCCGGCAGCCAACGTCCTTATAATCAATCCCATTCCCGCGGGACAGATATCCTGCGCCAGACCATGGAGCCGATCCCGTTCTTCCTCGTCCGAAATGCGCCGCGACATCCCGATATAATCCGCCGTCGGCATCAGAACGATATTTCGGCCCGGCAGCGAAATTCGCGTAGTCACCCGGGGGCCTTTGGTTCCGACGGCGTCTTTTACCACCTGCACCGTCACCGACTGCCCGACAGAAATCTTTTCCGCGCCGCCGGAATGTTTTCCGTCGGAGGAAGGGCCGTCCCCAAGATACAGGAACGCGTTTTTCTTTTGCCCGATGTCGACAAAAGCCGCCTGCATTCCGGGCAATATATTCTGTACCCTTCCTTTGTAGATATTCCCGACGAGATGCGAATGAACGGGACGCTCGACTTCCATCTCCGTCAGTCTGCCGTCCTCGACCATTACCATACGCGTCTCTTCCGGCGTCACATTAAGCAGAATCGTTTTCATGGCCGCACCTCTCCAGCCTCATCCGAAAGAAGCGCCTTTCCTCCGCCGAGCAGCGCAAGGCGATGCACCGACGCGCTGTCCTGTTGGACGGGAAGCGCAAAACGATCGCAAAGAAGAGCCACTACCTCCTGCGGTTTGACGCTTCCTACCGGCGTGATGCGAATCGCCATCGTCAGCCTGACTTGGCCGTCCTCCGTCATTTCCGCATGAACGTCGCCGTGCATATACTGCCGAATCTCAATCTCCCGTGTCTTCTTCGGCGTTTTACGGAGATACACGCATTCTTTCGCCGCGTTGAAAGACGCCAACGCCGTCAGCACGTCGTCGAAGGAACCGCACAGGGGAACCGTAATCTCATATTCCGCTTCGTCCGTCAGAGCCATTAAAGCTTTCGGTTTTCCGACGAGCACCTGCAAACCTAAAAGACGCACGCCGGCAGGCAGAGCAGGACGCAGTCTTTCGGCAATCTCCGTCTCTGTCATGTCCTCCGCCAGTTCCAAATCCATATATTCGGCGTCGCTGGTCACGCCTACGGAGAGCGCCGACGCAAAGCTGAGTTTCATGTGCGGATTGAATCCTTCCGAATAGGCCGCAGGAAGTTTCGCGCGTCGGATAGCGCGCTGCATCAGAGAGGCATAATCTAAATGGGAAATATAGCGAAGCGCCTCATCCTTTGTGATGCGCGCGCGGCAATAGCCCCCCACAGTTTTTGCCACACCGCCGTTCATGTCCTCGCCCCCCCGTCGACGACGCGAACGTCCAAAGTCGGACAAACGGCGCAGCCCGTGCAGTGTCCCCGACGGCAATCCGGCGTCAATTCTCCCTTCACGGCGCGTTCCCACTCCGCGCGGAGAAATGCGCGAGCAACTCCCGGCGAGGTGTGCTCCCAAGGAAACGCTTCGTCCCGCTTCCTTTCGCGTTCGTTATAGTACGTCCGGTCCACGCCCAAAGCCTCGAACGCGCCCAACCAATATTCCTCATGGAATTGATCGCTCCAGCCGTCAAAACGCGCGCCCCGTTTCCACGCTTCGTAAATCACCGCTGAAAGACGGCGGTCGCCGCGAGCCAGCACGCCTTCCAGCCTGCTCACTCTGGCGTCGTGATAATTGAACTGGATTGACCGGTCGCGGATATTTTCCTTCAGCAGGCGCTGCTTTCTCTCGAATTCCTCCAGCGTATTCTGCGCCGACCACTGAAAAGGCGTGAACGCTTTCGGCACAAAGCAGGACACGCTGATCGTCACCTTCGCGCCGCGTTTTCCCGTGATTTCCTGATAACGGTCCACGACCTTTTTCGCCAACCGCGCGACGCCTATAATATCCTCGTCCGTTTCCGTAGGCAATCCGAGCATGAAATAAAGCTTCACGGATTTCCAGCCCTTGCGGAACGCCGCTGAAACCGCGTTCATAAGGTCCTCTTCCGTGACTCCCTTGTTGATGACGTCGCGCATCCGCTGCGTTCCGGCCTCCGGCGCAAAAGTCAGTCCGCTCTTGCGCACCTGCTGCATTCTGTCGGCCAATCCGATAGAAAAACTGTCGATACGAAGCGACGGCAAAGAAAAACTCACCTTGTCCTCCGCAAAATCTTCCATCAGATTGTCTACCAGCCCGTCAAGGCACGAGTAATCCGCCGAGCTCAAAGAGGTCAGCGACATCTCGTCGTACCCCGTAGCGTCGGCCATTTTTCGCGCCAGCGCGCACAGCTTTTCTTTGCTTCGCTCCCGCACGGGCCGATACGCCATGCCCGCCTGGCAAAAACGGCAGCCTCGGGAACAGCCCCTGAAGAGCTCCAGCATGACGCGGTCATGAACGATACCGATATACGGCACCACAGGCTTTTCCATCGTCTCAGCCTCGTCCATGTCGCGCACCACACGCTTATAAACGACGGCAGGCACGTCCTCTCCGAGACGTTCCATACCCGAAAAATCGCCGGCATTGTAACGCGGAGCATATAGGGAAGGCACATAAACGCCCGGAATTCCGGCGGCACGGCGCAAAAATCCCGTCCTGCCATCCGGCCGTCCCTCATGTTTCCATCGAACAAACGCCGCGACAAGCTCGCCTAAGACCTCTTCTCCTTCACCGATTACAAAAAGGTCAAAGAAATCGGCAATCGGCTCCACATTATATACGCACGGGCCGCCGCCGACTACAAAGGGCGCGTCTTCGTCCCGTTCCACGGCATAAACGGGGATTCCCGCCAAATCGAGCATATTCAGGACATTTGTATAAATCATCTCGTATTGCAGCGAGAACCCGAGAAAATCGAACTCGCGGATTGGCGTACGGGTCTCCAGCGAAAACAGCGGCAGTCCCCGCTTCCGCATTTCCGCTTCCATATCGACCCACGGCGCATAGACACGCTCCGCCGCCGTATCTTCCCTGCGATTCAGTATTTCGTACAATATCTTCAGGCCCAAATTCGACATGCCGACTTCATAGACGTCCGGCATGGACAGCGCAAACGTGCACGCCACGTCTTCATGGCGTTTTTGGCTCATATTCCATTCGTTTCCCGTATATCGGGCGGGCTTCGTCACCGCCTGCAAAAGATCGGGCGTCAAAGGAACCATTGTTTCTCCCGTCCTCGTTGTATCATCCGTTTTCCAACATCGTTCATATCAGTCGGCAATCAGCCTCAAAAGACCAGCCGCTGTTTTTTCATATACACATTCAATAGCATGGCGATCGACATGATATTCGTCGTCAGCGAACTGATGCCGTAACTCATCAGCGGCAGCGGAATACCTGTGACCGGCATGATTCCCATCGTCATGCCTATATTGACCAGCACATGGAATACGAGCATCGACGTAATGCCCACTGCCAAGAGCATGCCAAAGGTATCGCTGGCCTCCTGCGCAATCCGTATGCCCCGCCAGAGGAGGAGCAAATACAAAAGCAGCAGGAACGCTGCGCCGATAAAGCCCAGTTCCTCGCCCACCACGGCAAAAATAAAATCGGTATGGTTCTCCGGCAAAAAATCGAGCTGGCTCTGCGTGCCTTCAAATAGCCCCTTACCGAAAAGCTGCCCCGAACCGATGGCGATTTCCGACTGGATAATATGATACCCCGAGCCGAGAGGGTCTACGTTCGGATCGAGGAACACGAGGATTCGCATTTTCTGATAGTCCTTCAAAAAATGCCAAAGAATCGGACTCGCCAAAAGCCCCGCCCCGAAAATCGCACCCAGCAGTTTCAGATTGACGCCGGCGGCAAATATCATGCCAAGAAAAATCGCAATGAACACCAGCGACGTGCCGAGGTCCGGCTGCTTCAAAACCAGCAGGAAGGGCACGCCGACAAACGCTGCAATCGGCAGGAGATCGTGCAGGGTATTCAGCTTGCCCACCTTGTCCTCCAAAAGCGCCGCCAACGAAATAATCATTATAATTTTGGAAAACTCCGACGGCTGGAGGCTGATCGGGCCTATCTGTATCCATCTTTGCGCGCCGAGCGCACTGTGCCCGAACAGCATGACGGCTACGAGCAGGGCCAAATTGATCCAATAAAGCGTCATCCCGTATCGCTGGAGCATTTTATAATCAAAGTTCATAAAAAAAACAGCCAGCGCAATATTCATCACAGCGAACAATCCCTGCCGCTGCACAAAGCTCCCGCCCGCCGCCGTATTGATATGCGTCGCGCTTCCTATGATGACGAGGCTCATCAGTATGATCGCCGCCGTGGCAAAAATCAGCGTAAAATCCATACGCCGAAGCCATCGTTTGTTCATGTGTACTTCCCTCTCCAAAAACTTGGGTCAAATAACGCCAAAAACGCCGACGCAACCAGCGTCGGCATTTTTCATCCCGCAATTAATGCTTTCGTCCGGGAACCGGCCGCATACGGCTCACAGGAATGTTAGCCACCAAGGCGACGGCGTCCGCGTCGTTTTCCAACGATATTTCCATCGCCTGCTGATCAATCTCCATATAATTGGAAATGACCTTGATGATGTCGTTCTTGATATGTTCCATGACCTCGGGAGAAACGTTCGCCCGATCATGAATCAATACAAATTTCAATCGTTTATGCGCCTTTTCGGAGGAGCTTTCGGATTTGCCTCCGAAAAGCTTCAAAAGCGAATCAAACATTCTGCCATCTCCTCCTTAATGCTTGAACACGTGCTTCAGACGCTGCCAAAAAGTCTCCGGCGCCAAATCCCTGAACGGAATATCCTCGCCGCACACGCGAGCGACAATATCCCGATAAGCGTCCCCCGCTATGGAGTCCTTCGACTCCACCACAGGCACGCCCCGGTTTGCCGAATCCACGACCTTGTCGTCGTCCGGCACCTGTCCGATGCACTCCAGTGAAAGAATATCGTCGATGGCGGTCATATCGAGCATCGTGCCGTCTTTGACCATCTGCGGACGAATGCGGTTGACCACCAGCTTGATTTCCTTGTTCGCCGCCTGCAGCTTCCCGATAATCTTGTCCGCGTCGCGCACGGCAGCAATCTCTGGGTTCGTGACCACAATAGCCCAGTCCGCGCCAATGACAGCAGTCTCAAAGCCCTGCTCGATACCCGCCGGACAGTCGATCAAAATGTAGTCGAACTCGCTCTTCATCGTCTCGACGAGTTCCTGCATCTGTTCAGGCTCGATTGCCGTCTTGTCGGCTACCTGGGAAGTCGGAAGCAAAAACAGATTCGTGTAT
>JAEERZ010000110.1 GCA_016286075.1 Selenomonadaceae bacterium | reverse complement strand
ACGAGCATGAGCCGCGAGCAGAACTTCGACGCCAGCGAAAGCTCATGAACCACCATCAAGACCGTCTTGCCCCGGTCGCAAAGCTCGCGGCAAAAACGGAATATCTCTTCCTGATAGAAAATGTCAAGCCCTGTTGCCGGTTCGTCCAAAAAAAGGAGCGGCGTCTGTTGTGCCAGCACCTTCGCCAGCAACACGCGCTGCCTCTGCCCACCGGACATCATATGAACGGGACGCTCCGCCAAATCCTGCACTCCGGTATATGCCATGCAGGCGTCCACAATCAGTGCATCCGCGTCGCTTTCCTTTTCCAACCAATGAAGATGCGGATAGCGACCCGTCATAACAATTTCTCTCGCGCTATAACCAAAGGAAATCTCTATGTTCTGCTGCAGATATGCCACTTGACGTGCAAATTCACGGCTCGATAGCTTGGAGGTCTCCCGTCCACCGATTTCCACGCTCCCCGACAGAGGCTCCAATAAGCCCCGCAGGGTTTTCAACAACGTTGATTTCCCGGCGCCATTGGGCCCGATGAGCCCCACCATCTCCCCTTGCCGCACGGCAAAGGAAACATCTGTTAAAATATTTTGATTCTTGTGGTAGCCTGCGGATAATCCCTCGACCACCAAGACTTCATCGCTCATGTCAAACGTTCTTCTTTCCATGTCAAACGTTCTTCTTTCATTCAAATATGCAAGCAATATAAAGAAAGATGAATTCCTATGTTTGCAATATCAAATATAGGCATAACATGAAAAAATGTCAAGAAAAAAGAATCGCGACAAAACTTTCAACGAAAACTACGAAAAAAACGAAAATTTCACAACATCATATTTTCCTTATTGTAATACTAACGCTATCGTGATACAATCAAAATCACGGATAATCAAGGAACCATACAAGGAGAGAACCATGCGCAATCTGGAAAAAGATGCAAGAGAAATGGCCGAGCGGAGGGAACGGATGCTGAGCGAGGGCTTCCGCGTCTTCTCTCAAAAGAGCATCGAAGTCGTTCCTATGCAGGAGATCGCCAATGCCTGCGATCTCGGCGTCGCGACCGTCTACCGGTATTTCAGGACAAAGGCAGACCTTGTCATCGCCATCGGCGCAAAAATATTAGAGAAATACGCTGTCAAAGTGGATCAAATGTACAGCAAGAACGGCGGCGACGCCATGAACGCCGCCGAGGAGCTGGCCTTCTTCCTCGACTGCTTCATCGACCTCTACCAAAATCACAAAGACGTCCTGCGGTTCATCCGCAACTTCGAGACCTATATCCGGCACGAGAACGTGTCGAAGGAAGACCTGGGCGTTTACAACGCGGTCGTCGACGGATTCGCCCGGAAATTCCATACGGTGTACCAAAAGGCGGAAAAGGACGGCACCCTGAAGCTCAGGATGCCGGAAACGAAATTTTTCTACACCATCCTGTATATCATGCTGTCCGCTTCGGAAAAGTTCGCGGAGGGGCTTGTCTATCCGTCGGAACACGAAGAGGACATGACGGGGGAGCTGGAGCTCTTGAAAAACATGATCCTGAAAACATATTCGGTGTAATACTCCCTCTGTCGGTTCGTAGGGCTGTCGCCCTCTTTGAGGGCAAGGGGGCAGCGAAATTTAATAGGCGAAATCATACAAACCACAATTAACCCATCAGGAAAGGACAGAGCACAGATGACAAACCACAGGCACAATCCCGCCACGGCGGCGACCGTCAAGAAGAACGCGGAAATGTATGACCTTCTCGATTTCGGCGATAAGCGGGAAGCCGAATTCGCTCGCCGCGGCCTGATCGCCGAAGTCAAATCCCTCGAAATCAAAACCGCGACGGGCAAGCTCATTTGGAGCCAGGCGGCCTCCAACTTCCTCGACGAATCGGAAACCGCGCCGGACACCGCGAATCCCAGCCTGTGGGAGAACGCGAAAAACAACCACGTCACCGGCCTCTTTGAAGTCACGGACGGCATTTATCAGGTGCGCGGCTTCGACATGGCGAATATCACGCTGATCGCGGGCGAGACGGGCTGGATCGTCTTCGACGCGGCGATGGCGGTGGAGAGCGCACAGGCGGCAATGGCGCTGGTCGAGAAGCACCTCGGCAAACGCCCGATCAAAGCGGTGCTGATCTCCCACCCTCATATCGACCACTTCGGCGGCGTCAAGGCGTTCATGTCCGACGAGGAAGCGGCGGACAGAAGCCTCCCCATCGAAGAACAAATCGCCAGCGGCAAAATCCCGGTCATCGTACCGCAGGGCTTTACCTTCCACGCCATGTCGGAGAACCTCTATGCGGGAAGCGCCATGGGCCGCCGCGCCCACTACCAGTACGGCGCGACGCTGGAAAAGAGCCCGACCGGCGCTCTGGCTATCGGCATCGGCATGGGGCAGGAAGTCAACGGCACGATTTCCTTCATCACGCCGACTTGGGAAATCCGGGAGACGGGAGAGCGCGTCGTCATCGACGGCGTGGAAATCGAATTCCAGATGACGCCGGGGACGGAAGCTCCGGCGGAAATGAACGCTTACTTCCCGCAGAAAAAAGCCCTCTGGCTCGCCGAAAACTGCACCGCGACACTGCACAACCTCTACACCCTGCGTGGAGCGCAAGTGCGCGACGGCAACGCATGGGCGAAATACATCGTCGAAGCGGCGGTGCTTTACGGCGACAAAACGGAAGTCGCCTTCCAGTCCCACAACTGGCCGCATTGGGGCAAAGACGCGGTCCGCGATTACATGATGGACACGGCGGCCGTCTATAAATACATCAACGACGAAACCCTCGCCCTCTTGAACCTCGGCTATACCTCCGACGAGATCGCGCACACGCTGGCGCTGCCGAGGGCGCTGGCGAAGAACTGGTACACGCGCCCGTATTACGGCACCGTCGCCCACGACGCAAAAGCCGTCTACCAAAAATATATGGGCTGGTACGACGCGAACCCCGTCCATCTGAACCAGCTCCCGCCCGAAGTAAGCGCGAAAAAGTGGGCGGAATACCTCGCCCTCGGCGGCACGGACGCGGCGATGAAAAAAGCGCGGCAGGACTACGACGCCGGCGAGTACCAATGGGTCGCGGAGTTTACAAACCGCCTCGTGTTCGCAGACCCCAAAAACAAAGAAGCGCGAAATCTCTGCGCGGACGCGTTGGAACAGCTCGGCTATCAGGCCGAGTCCGGCCCGTGGCGCAACTGCTATCTGGCGGGCGCGCTGGAGCTGCGCGAGGGAAACCAGGAAGGCGGCCCGGACGCGCAAACGGATTTCGGCGGCGACATGATAAGAAATCTGACGCCGGAAATGGCCTTCGACTTTATCGGCATACGGCTTGACCGCGCTAAATTGGCGGACAATGAGTTCACCGTCCGCTTCGAGCTTTCCGACAGGAACGAGACCTATATAGCCTATCTGCGCTACGGCGTAATGCTCTATGCAAAAGAACAAAGGGACGCCGACGTCGTCATACAATGCCCGACGCAGGCGCTCCTCCTGCTGGCGGTGGGCGCGGACGAAAAATTCCGGAACGTGGCGAAAATCACAGGCGACGAAGCGCAGTTCCGCCTCCTGCTCGCCTCGCTGCATCGCTTCGCGGGCGTCAAGCCCGGAGAGTACAATATCATCGAGCCATAACTAAAGGAGTCGTACCTCATGAAGAAAGAATTGGTTTTAGCGCTGCTCGCGCTTCTCTTCGTGGCGGCGCTGTTCCGTATCAGCGCCGCGCCGGAGGAGCCGCCGCTGAAAGTCGGATTTGTCATCCTCGGGGACATCACCGAACCGGGCTGGAACGCGTCGCACTATGAGGGCATCCGGGCCGCCTGCGAGGCGCACGGCGCGGAGCTCTTGGTGCGCGACCATGTGCCGGAAGGAACAGGCGACTGCACGAAAGCGGTACGGGATTTGGCGGCACAAGGCTGCGGATTGATCGTCCTCGCAAGCTTCGACTATCCTGACGAAGTCAAAGACCTGACGGAGGAATACCCGGACATCGCCTTCGCGGCGACCTCCGCAAAGGCTTACACCACGAATATGACCGCTTATTTCCCGCGCCTATACCAGGCCCGTTATATGTCCGGGGCCTTAGCCGCAATGAAAACGAAGACGGGCGTTATCGGCTACGTCGCCGCCATTCCGAACTCCGAGGTACGACGGGGTATCAACGCCTTCGCCCTCGGCGTCCAGCGCATGAATCCGACGGCGCGAGTGGTTGTTGCCTGGACCAACGCATGGGAGGACCCGGCAAAAGAGGCCGTCCTCGCGGAGCGGCTGATTCGCGAAGCGGGAGCGGATATACTCACCTACCATCAGGACGACGCGGCAGTCGCCGAAACAGCAGACCGACTGGGCGTCGATTTTATCGCTTACAACGCGCCGATTCCCCAGGGACTCACCCACGGTCTCGCCTCCGTCCGCTGCCGCTGGGACATTTACTATGACGATATTCTCTCCCGCTATCAGAAGGGCGAGCTGAACATGATGAGAAACCACTGGATCGGTATCGACCGCGGCGCCGTTCTCTTGGATGAACTTGCTCCGACAGTTACAGAAAATTTGCGCGGGCATCTCTATTACCTCCAACGGGCGCTGCTTGGCCACCAGATCATTTTCATCGGCCCGCTGGTCGACAACGAAGGCATCATTCGCTGCGAGGCGGGAGAAGCTATCAGCGACGACGCGCTGCTGGAGTCTATCGACTGGCTGATAAGCGGGGTGAGCGTCCTTGAGTGAGAAAATACAAATGTGGTCATACAAACTCTCCTTGCGGATCGTAGCGCTCGTCGTCATCCTTATCGCTCTGACGGCATGGGCCATGGAAAGAACACAGGTTATGCTGAACCACACGCTGGAACAGACGGTAGCGCGACAAGCGGCGGACCTTTCCATCATGGCGGAAGAACGTTTCGGTCAGGAATTCGAGGCGCTTTCCTATGCTGCGAAACTTTTGGCCGCTTCCCCCGGTGAAGCTGAAGAAGCAAAGATTCTCGAGGAGCTCCGAGGCCTTGGGGCAGGCATTTCCGTCGGCATTCTTTCAGTGGAGGGACAATCCCTATCGGGCCCCTACCTGTCCCGTCGGAGTTTTTTGGGACTCTCTCAGGCCTTCCGCGGGCAAAATGTGGTAGATTACTCCAATAGGGACGGACTTCTTTTTGCCGTTCCCATCCGACACGGTCAAAACGTCCGCGCCGTGCTCTACCGCCTATACGACAATGCAGTACTGTCCAACCGGTTCCGCCTGACTGTCTATCACCCCTCCGTTCGTCTTCTGCTTTTCAGCAATACCGGACAGATCATCGTACCGTATCAACGATACGGCGCAGAAGACAAGGCGTTTTTCGCCAATCCCATCGTCACGGAAGCCTTTGCGAATATCCGCCAGCAGCTTTCAACACGACGAGCGGCGTCGACCTACGTGAACGTCGACGGGAAAAAATGTTTTCTGTTCGCCTCAAATCTTCCGGAAACGAATTGCGCCGTGGCGGGGTATATCCCATGGACGGCAGTTGCCAGAGACATTGCCATGGTTTACGAGCGGCTGCTTCGCTCGATTGGCCTGATATCCTTAATTGCCCTCGCAGCAGGAGCATATCTGTTCCAGGTGCGGAAAAAAGCGGCGGAAAGCGACGCCCTGCGCCGGGAAAAGGCCGCCGCGAACTTGGCGAACCAAGCGAAAAGCGAATTCCTCGCCAACATGAGCCACGAAATCCGCACGCCGATCAACGCCGTCCTCGGCATGAACGAAATGATTCTCCGGGAGGGCAAAGACCCGGCTATCGCCCGTTACGCCCGCAACATCCGGTCCGCAGGGCACAGTCTTTTAGACATCATCAACGACGTTCTCGACTTCTCGAAAGTAGAGTCCGGGAAAATCGAGATCGTGGACGGCGAATACAGCTTGTCCGAAATCATCAGGAACGCGGAAAACATGGCGCGGCCCCGGGCCGAGAGCAAAGGGCTCTCCTTCAGCCTGAACATCGAACCGACGATTCCCGACCGCCTCTTCGGCGACTCGACGCGCGTGCAGCAAGTCCTGGTGAACCTCCTGACGAACTCCGCCAAATACACCGAACGCGGCAGCGTCGAATTTTCCGCGACCCACGAGCGACGCGAAGGAGAAGATACGGCGACGTTCCGCTTCGTCGTGCGCGACACGGGAATCGGCATCCGGGACGAAGACAAGGCGAAGCTTTTCCAAAGCTTTGAACGTTTCGACTCCGTGCGGAACC
Organism: Selenomonadaceae bacterium; assembly: GCA_016286075.1. Lineage (GTDB taxonomy): Bacteria > Bacillota > Negativicutes > Selenomonadales > Selenomonadaceae > RUG12372. Next base: position 1,235 of record JAEERZ010000110.1, on the reverse strand, counting down.
GCGGCATTGAAGGAACCGGTCTCGGCCTCGTGCTCACCAAGCGGCTCGTCGAACTGATGGGCGGCGAGATCAGCTTTGAAAGCGTCTACGGCGAGGGAACGACCTTCTTCGTAACGATTCCGCAGAAAATCGTAGGTGAGGAAACGGTCGCGGACGTTGCGGCGCGGGAGGAAATCGGCGCAGGCACGTCGTACCGGGCTTCTTTCATCGCGCCGGAAGCGGAAATCCTCGTAGCGGACGACAGCGAAATAAACCTTTTCGTCGTGCAGAGCCTCCTGAAAAAAACGCGGCTCAAGATCGACGCCGTGAACAGCGGCAAAGCCGCCCTGGAAAAGCTCGAAGAAAAGCGATACGACGCCGTACTGCTCGACCACCGTATGCCCGGCATGGACGGCGTGGAAACGCTTCATTACGCAAAGGAAATGCCAAACGCGGAGGGCACGCCCTTCCTGATTCTGACGGCGGACGCCATCTCCGGCTCGCGGGAACGGTTCCTCGCGGAGGGCTTCGACGATTACCTGTCCAAGCCGCTGGACGGCGAAACGCTGGAACGGACGCTGGCGAAATATCTGCCGGCAGAAAAGCTCCTCCCCACGCCGGAAACAGACGCAGAAATCACGCCGGACACGGGCGGCGTCGCTGCCGAACTCCTCGAAGAGAGCGACGTACTGCCCATTTTCGACGAAGCCATCGGGCTGCGCTATTGCGACGGAGACAAGGATTTTTATCGGCATGTAGCCTCCCTGTTCGCGAACATGTTCCCCAAAAACAAGAAACTGCTGGAAGACGCCCTCGCCCACGAAAACTGGAACGACTTTACCACCTATGCCCACACGCTGAAATCCTCCTCGCTCTCCATCGGCGGCAAGCGTTTCTCGAAGGCCGCGCAGGACATGGAAACGCAGGGAAAGATCTTGATCTCCCCCAACGCAAGCGAAGAGGAAAAGGCGACGGCCGCCGCCTATCTCAACAAGCACAACGCAGACTTTATAGCGCTCTATGAGGAGCTGTCCGAACGGGCGCGGCAATTCGCCGCAAAAGATGGGAAAACTCAGCCTTCGGCTGACGGATGAGGTGTTAAACCGTAACGCTTGCTTTGAGCGTTACGGTTTTTTCTTTCAGCGATAGGTTTTGACAATGGCTTGTACGATTACAACTGTTCATCATCTTGAGAGTCAAAGGGGAGGGCGACGCCCTACCCTTTGTATCCTCTCCTACGCGAGGGAGGTCCCTCG
>JAEERZ010000109.1 GCA_016286075.1 Selenomonadaceae bacterium | reverse complement strand
TCTTGACCTGCCGCATGGTAATCGCGCCGGGAATCGACGCCGCCAGTTCCTCCGCTTTCGCCTCGGCCATCAGCATGCCGCCGGAGCGCGGCGTCGAGACGATTTCCGCGCCGAGAGCCTTCATCAGCGTCTGCTTTTCCACCGAGAATTTTTCCGGCACGACGAAGATTACGCGGTAGCCTTTATTCAGCGCGGCGAACGCGATGCCGAGGCCCGTGTTGCCCGCCGTTCCCTCGATAATCGTGCCGCCCGGCTTCAGCCGCCCGCTCTTTTCCGCGTCGGCAATCATCGAGCGCCCGATCCGGTCCTTCGCGCTGCCGCCGGGATTCCAAAGCTCCAGCTTCGCGAAAAAGCGCGCCCCCTCGGGTACGTCCACATGCGTCAATTCCACCAACGGCGTATGGCCGATCAATTCCTGCATAGATGCGTAGTACCTCATATCATTTCCCCTCGCTTTCACGAATCGCGTTGTCAATATCGCGAATCAGATCGTCCGCGTCCTCGATGCCGACGGACAGGCGGATCAGCCCGTCCGTGATACCCACTGCCTCCCGCGTTTCCTTCGGGATCGCTGCGTGGGTCATGGTCGCCGGATGGCAGACGAGGCTCTCGACGCCGCCGAGGCTTTCCGCCAATGTCACGACGCGAAGCGCGGGGAAAAATTTGCGGATGTCACGTTCCGGCACAAGCTCGAATGACACCATCGCGCCGCCGTTCTTTGCCTGTTTTTTCTGCACGTCGTAGCCCTGCGCGGTTTCGAGCCCGGGATAATAAACCTTTTTGACCGCTGGATGCGTCGCGAGGTGCCGTGCGATCTTTTCCGCGTTGGCCGTGTGCCTGTCCATACGAACAGCCAACGTCCGTATGCCGCGAATGAGCAGGAACGAATCGAAGGGAGCGAGCACGCCGCCCGTGGAGTTTTGCAGGAACGCGAGCCGCTCCGCAAGGGCGTCGTCCTTCACGACAACCAGCCCCGCCACGAGGTCGCTATGGCCGCCGAGGTACTTCGTCGCGCTGTGCAGCACGATATCCGCACCCAGCGTCAGCGGCCTTTGCAGATACGGCGTCATGAAGGTGTTGTCCACGATTACCGTCGCATCGTGCCGGTGTGCGATTTCCGCAACGGCGGCGATATCCGTAACGGTCAGCAAAGGATTCGCAGGGCTCTCGATCAGTATCGCTTTCGTCTGCGGCGTGAATGCCGCTTCAAAGGCTTTCGGATCTGTAGTGTCAGCCAGCGAAAAGGTAATCCCGAAATTCTTGAAGACCTTGTCCATCAGGCGGAATGTGCCGCCGTAGACGTTTTCCGAAAGCAGGATATGGTCGCCGCTCTCAAAGAGGCTCAGCACCGCCGTCTCCGCCGCGAGCCCCGAGGCGAAGGCGAAGCCCGCCGTGCCGTGCTCCAAATCGGCGATCAGTGATTCGAGAGCCGCCCGGGTCGGATTGCCCGTGCGCGAATACTCCCATCTCGGCGTGCCGCCGATGTTTTCCTGCGCGTAGGTCGAAGTCTGATAAATCGGCACGTTTACCGAGCCCGTGCCGCCGTCCTCATGGACGCCTCCATGTATCAAAGCTGTGTCGAATCGCATGCCGCTCATGTCGGATTCCATATGATTCCCTCCAATTTGTATGATTCAATGCATGTATTTTTTATTCCGTTCCTTCTGCGCGAGAACGAAGTGGATATTTTCAAACGCTTTTTGATGACCGGCACGCTTTTTGAAGAAGCGTTGCTGGATACCGGCGGGAGACTCGTGTTCGAGAATGCCGAAACCGGCTTCGTGCAATGCCTGCCACACTGCCTCCAACGTATTCCCCGGCTGCATCGGTTCGCCGAGACTTTCGGTGATGGCTGCCAAATCCCGCATGCGTTCCGGCGCATTTCGCGAAGCAGACGTCTCGTCAGGAAAATCTACCGCAAACTGATCGCCCGCGCTTGCAATCTTCCCGACGTCCATCAGGAGACGCGAAAGCGCATCGTATGGCAAATAGTAGGTCACGCCAAGAAGCGAGAAGAACGTCGGTTCCGCAGGGGAAAAGCCCTCCGCAAGAAGCGCTTCCGCTACCCCTCCCCGCTCAAAATCCACAGGAACAAAGTGTACTTCCCCTGCCGATTTCCACGAAAGCTCCTTGATCCGTTTTTTCTTAAAATCCTGTGTCGCCGCCTTGTCCAATTCAAAAACGGTCAGTGCGGGATTCGTGTTGCGATAGGCAAAAGTGTCCATGCCCGCGCCGCAGATCACATACTGCACACGCCCGTGTTTCTGCACAAAAGCCGCAAGAGCCTCCTCAGTGAACGCGAGACGTGAAAGCGTCACAGGCGTGAAGCATCGGTCCAGTTCCTCGAAAAGCCAAACATTCTCAAAGCCGTAGCGCGGACGCGTAGGAAGCGCGGAGAACGCTTCACGGAGGAGTCCGTCGAGCTGCGCATATTCCTCTCTGCCGATGATGTCATAGGCCAGATAGTCGTCAAATATTTTTTCCCTGCCCATCGTCGAATGGTAGGCACGAGCAAAGGAGCAGAGCTTCGCAGTAATGCTTTCTTGCGCTGTTATCATAGAAAGCCCTCCTCTATCTATTTTTTACTACTTCTGTCATCGCCGCTATATTCCCCACCGGCGTCTTCGTCGAAAGTCCGCAGGCCGGGGAAATGATGTCGATGCCATCGTCCACCAGTTTTTCCGTTACCGTCCGGATTGTTTCCGGCTCCTGTAACTGGAGCGCGAAGGTACTGACATTGCCCATGACCGTCAGGCCGCCGAACTCCTCCTTGATTGCTTTCAGATTCACCATCGCGTCAGTGCTGACCGCATCGCCGTGAAGCTGCGGCAAATATTTTTTCACAGCCTCCATGCGCCCGCAGATATGGATGATGGCCTTCGCGCCGCGTCCGTGGATTGCGTCCGCAAGCCGGTTCAGATACGGCACCGCGTAATCGCCGAACATTTTCGGTCCGAGGATTTCCCCCGTCGCCGTCGGATCGGCAATCGTAATGACCGGGAAACCGCTCTCGATCAATACGCCCGCATATTCTACCAAAAAATCCGTCACATAATCAAGGACGCGATGCGCGTTCGTCTTATCCTTGCGAAGCTCCTTCAAGAACGTCATCGGGTCGACGATGGACGCGGCCGTGGAAATTGGACCTGTCAGGCTGCCGATGACGGGCACTTCGGGATTTTGCTCCGCGATCGTCTGTCCCGCTCTCGCAATCGCCTCGACGCGTCCTTCGCGCACAAGCTGCTTTACGTCACGAACTTCCACGTCGGCGGAGGCCGCGTACCGTTCTTTTGCGATCTTCGGCTCGCAGACGGGCGTCCCGAAGTCGATCTCACTGCCCAGCACTTCGGCCTCCACCGTCATACAGTACGGGATGCCGAAATTCTCGAAGCCCGTTTTTTCCTCCACCGCCGTCGAGAGACGCGTCATGGCGTCGGCATTGGGATGCACCTTCGGGAAGGTCAGCCCGATGCTTTCGATTACGTCCACCGTCGCACTGTTCATCATGCCGCCGGGGCAAATCACCGGCGCTCGGTCTACGCTCTGCTTCGACAAAACACGAAGCAGGCGTTCCTTCGGGGAAAGGTCGTTCATATCCGTTACCCCCTCACGCTACAAGTTCCCGCGCGAGGCGCGCCGCCTCCGCCGCGTTCACCGCGTAAACGTCCGCGCCGATCTTTTCGGCGAAAGCCGGGGAAATCGGTCCGCCGCCCACAACGACCTTGAATTTCCCGCGCTTGGCTTCTTTTTCCAAGACCTCCAGGACTTCCCGCATCGCGGGCATCGCCGTCGTCATCAGCGTCGCCAGCGCGATGATCTCCGCGTTGTGCTCCTCCGCCGCCCGGACGAAATCGGCGGCGGGAATGTCGCGCCCGAGGTCGATCACATCGAAGCCCGCGCTTTCCAGCATGATTTTTACAAGATTCTTGCCGATGTCGTGGGTGTCGCCCTCGACGACTCCGATCACCACCGTATGGCGTACGCTGTCCTCTCGCTTCTTGATATGCGGACGCAGGATCTCGATGCCCGCGTACATCGCGTCGGAACAGAGCAGCAGCTCCGGAATGAAATATTCCTCTTCCTCATAAAGCCGTCCGACTTCCTCCATACCTGCGGACAGCCCCTTCTCGATAGCCTCGTAAGCATCGAAGCCCTCGTCAACAACTGCCTGCGCCAGTTCCCGCGCCAAATCCTCGTCCATGTCCACGACTGCATCCGAAAGTCCCTTGTGCAGTTCTTCTTCTCTTGCCATTGCTCATCACTCCTTGGTATTCTCCTCTTTCCGAAAAAAAGAGGCTTCGGAAACGCATACGACATTTCCGAAGCCTCCGTTTGTTCCGGTCAGCTCTTTTTGATGAACGCAGTATAAATCACAAAACATAGTTTGTCAATAGGAAATTATTCATCCGACGTTTTCATACGTATCTCAGTTCAAAATTTTAAATGAAATTTTGAACTGAGATACGCCTGCTTCGCAGGCTACATTTGCGCCTATGGCGCAAATGACGTCTCATGCAGTCTCAGTAAAGATTTAAAAATCTTAACTAAGACTAGTATCCTCTATGTGACCTCGTCCGTCATATCCTCTTTTTTCGCCAGCGCCGACGGACAGGGCGGCCACTGTGATGAACAGCGCCCCGATGAAAGCTGGCTGCAAGGAATATCCGCTGCCCCATTCAGCCTATGTCCGAATTCTACTCCATGATTACCACGGACACACGGCCTAAAATGATGTATAATAATGTCAGGAAGAAGGAACGAACAGCATAGGGAGGCTGATGACATTGTTAAAGCGAGGATTATTATGGAGGGCATTGTTTGCCGTATTGCTCAGTTTTCTGCTGGTCGGCTGCGGAGGTCAAAGTTCATCGAAGCAAGCGTCACAAAACAAACCGCAAATAGATATGAAAGCGACGTATGCCGAAATCAATGAAATATTAGACTCGGATATCGTCAAAAAAGACAAGGACAGCGTGGAAAGGACGACTTATTACCGGCCGTTTACGGAATTCGGCCTATATCCTTCGTGGCAAGTGACGCAAACCGGCGATACCGTCAGAATGGACGCAATTATCGCGGACGGGACAAAATGGGGTGCGTCCAAAGGGATGGATAGCCTGGTATATTGGCATACGATCATATTTATAACGGATGAAAAGAAATTGGAATATCAAATCCCCAACTGCAACGGCAGCACGGGCGGCGGAAAAGAAGTGTCCAAAAACAATACAGGAATGTATGAATACTATCAGACGCAATTCAACAACCTTTCCACGGGGTACCGCCTGTTGGTCGAAGGAACCAATCCCACGATTCGATTAAAAGGGGTAAATAAACGCAAGGATATTAAGCTGACAAAGGAAATGGTCACGGCGCTGAAAACCGGTCTGCGGTTGGATGAATTGTTCATAATGACGCGCGGGAAAATAGAACGTCCGCAATAAAGACGTTCGCATCCATTCATACATTCGCGTGCGGCAGGCTCACGAAGGCGCAGCCTCTATTTGTCTTACGAACGCAAGGGCGCGGAGCAGCTCATGCTCGTCAAGAGACTGTCATTGGAGCACACCTCCGCTTCCCAACCGAATGCGATCATCGGCGTCCGGCTTCGGAAGAAAAATAATTTTACGCGGTACCATCAGCAAGCATGGAGGAAAATCCCGGCTTGAACCAGCGTACCATCATGAAAACAAGCGCTTCCGAAACCGTAAAATGACTGCTGACAACGAAATAAGCGATTTGATAAGAAAAAGCTGTCCGCGAAAGAACATTCCTCGCGAACAGCTTTTCTTTTGCAGGCAGTCCAATAGCCCCTGTTATTATCCGAAACAGAATATCAATGCCAGCGAACGACTTTACGTTCCAACTCGGCAATCCCGTAATTCAAGGATGAAACGACAATACCGATCAGGAAGATGCCGGCGATGACGCGCGTATAGTCCGCAAAATCCGCGTAGTACCGCACGAAATAACCGAGGCCCGAGGTGGCACCGATCATTTCGGCGGCGGTCAGGACCATGAACGCGTTCGCCACGGAAAGAGGCAATGTCTTCATGATATTCGGCAGGCAGTAGGGCCACAGCACATGGAAAAACATCGCCGTTGCGGAAAGGTTCATTGTCTTCGCCGAATCCAGAAGCTTTTGGTCGATACCCGAAACGCTCAGCGCCACCTGAATATAAATCTGCCAGAAAATACTGCTGAAGATGACGAATATTGAGGCGATCTCGAACGTCGGCAGTACGGCCACCGCATACGGGGTGTAGATAATTGGCGGAATCGGGCTGATGACCTTCGCGAGCGGCAGCAACGAATCACGCAGACGCGCCACGCTGCCCGTAACAATGCCCAGCAGGATTCCGAGAACCAGCGCCGTCGTGAAGCCCACACCTAAAAGGTACATCGACGAGAAAATCCCGTCGAGGATCTTCTGCCAGTCGGAAGCGAATATCGAGAAAACCTTTGCCGGGGAAGGATACAGGATCAGGTTCACGCTGTCCGTTTTTGTCGTGCCGATTTCCCATACGATAAAAAGCAGATACAGGATTGCCATGATATCGCTCAGGGATCGGGAGTTCCTTCGGAAGAGCAAGGTTGCTTCGCCGATGGCCAGGATGGCCAGGAAGGCACCCTTCGGCGTCGAGTCGTCGGCGCCCGGCGTGAAGATCAGCCACAGCAGCACGGCGAACAACAGATGCGGGACGATTCTCTGGATGGTCCGGACTGTCGGCCATGAAAACGCTATTCTTTTCTTTTCCTGCATAACTGCCGTCGTCATAGGACGACCTCCTCCCCTCCGATTCTATCCTGCAAGCCGCGGAAGAAGCAGCCCAGAAGGGCCTGCCGCATGTGGATGTACTCCTGCGACTGGAAGATCTGCTCCCGATTCCGCGGGCGGGAGAACGGAACGACAAATTCCTCGAGGATATGCTTCTTGTCCATGAACAGGATCCGATCCGACAGCAGGATCGCTTCGTCCACGTCATGCGTCACGAAAACGATCGTCTTCTGCTGCTTCTCTTTTCCGAGGACGTCCAGGAGCAGGTCCTGCAGCAGGATGCGGTTGCGCGCGTCGATGGCGCCGAACGGCTCGTCGAGCAGCAGGATTTCCGGCTGCATCGCCAAAGTCCTCGCGATGGCCGTCCGCTGCTGCATACCGCCCGAAAGCTGATAGGGGTATTTGTCCTCGAATCCCGCGAGACCGACTTTCTCCAGATATTCGCGCGCGATCTCCGAGGCTTCCTTTTGCGTCGTGTCAGGAAAAGCCTGACGGATACCGAAAGCGATATTCTGCTCCGCCGTCATCCAGGGAAACAGGGAATAATGCTGGAATACGACGCCGCGGTTCCGTCCCGTCCCGTGGCTGACGTTCCCGTCGATCAGATACTGGCCTTCCGTCGGCTCCCGAAGGCCGGCCAGTATGCTGAGGGTTGAGCTTTTTCCGCATCCGGACGAGCCGATGATGCTGACGAATTCCCCCGCATCCACCGAAAAATTCATTTGATCCAGCGCGTTGTAGATTGTGCCGTCG
>JAEERZ010000108.1 GCA_016286075.1 Selenomonadaceae bacterium | reverse complement strand
CCGATTGCGGGGCTTGCGCCGATTCGCGCAAGACCCTTCATCGACGCCACCGGCGACGCGTTCCTCGCGCGGGCGGCGGGCGTTCCCTACGAGCAGGGCTACGAAAAGACGGGCAACAACCAGCCGCTCTCCTTCCGCTTCGAGATGGGCGGCATCGACGTGGAACGGCTCTATCAGCACGTCGCCGTCGAGCTAAAGGACGACTGGTGTAAGTCGAAGCTGCCGTATTTCGAGATTGCCGAGGCCATGCACCGCAATCAGCGGTATGTGCTGGAGGAGTTCATGGCGCGAGGTGTGGCGAGCGGCGAGCTGACGCAGGAAGAAGCCGAGTACATGCAGGCTTACACCATCATCGGTAAAAACGGCGTGATGAGCATGAACTGCCCGGAGATTCCCGTGCGGTTCCGCGCCTCCGATCCGCTCTCTTACAGCAAGGCCGTCGTCTTCGGGCGGAAGATGATGCGCCATATCGCCGACTATTTGATCAACCATATGCCGGGCTTCGAGAACGCGTTCATCAGCCGCGAGGCGGCGATGCTGGGGGCGCGGGAATCCTGGCGGATTCGCGGCAAATATTATCTGGTGGAGGACGATTACCACAAGCAGAGCCGTTTCCCCGACGCCGTCTGCCGCACGGCATGGTTTATTGACGCCCACGGGGAAAAGGTTTCGGAAAAACTGCCGAAAGGCGCGTTTTACGAAATCCCTTACCGTTCACTGGTGACGGAGAAATACCCGAACCTTATCGTGGCGGGCCGCTGCATCAGCGCCAGCTTCATTTTGCAGGCGTCCATGCGCATCCAGCCTACCTGCATGAGCATCGGCGAGGCGGCGGGCATCGCGGCGGCATGGGGATTGTCCCACGGCGTGGACGCGAACGAAGTGCGCTGGGAAGAGATACCGAAGGAAAAGAGAAGCTACGTCAGCGCAGGTTGACACCAGAAATAGGCAATCAAAAAAGCTTCCGCAGATTTTGCGGAAGCTTTTTGTTTGCCTTTCGTATCAGGCGCCGTTCTGCACCCGGCTGCGGATCTCCTTGAGCAGTTCGCCGTATTCGCTTAAAACGGCGGGATGCATCTCGTCTACGTCCACGAGGCGGCGATCCCGGGCCGCGAATTCCAAGGCCTTTGCGTGGCCGGAGAGCTGAAGGGCGCCGATGGTGAGCGCGTTGCCTTTCAGGGCGTGGACGGCGATGCGGTAATTGTCCCAATCTTTGGCACGATAGAGCCTTTCCAGCTGCTTGGTCTTTTCGTTCTTGGCGAAGGTGGCGAGCATTTTTTTCAGGAAGGCACGGCTGCCCATGCAGTATTTGAGGGCGGCCTCCTCGTCGATAGGAAGGCCTTTTGCGATCTGCTCATCGGCGACCTCTTCGTTCTTCTCGTGCAAGAATTCCGGCTCGTTTTCGATGGGGCGGATCATCTGCGAAGGCAGGTGCTTTCGCAGGAGCTTGTCGATGGCCAGCGGGTCGATGGGCTTTGCGAGGAAGTCCTGGAAGCCCCACGCTTTGTATTCCGCCGCCGCGCCGGCGAGGGCGTTGGCGGTGAGGGCGATGACGACGGCGCTGGAACCGAAAGGCATCTTGCGGAGACGCAGGAGGGTTTCCACACCGTCCATGCTGGGCATCATGTGGTCCATGAAGACAATGTCGTAGTTTACGTCGGCGAAGAGCTGCAAGGCTTCCTCGCCGCTGGTGGCGCGGGTGACGGCAATCTGATACGGAGCGAGCAGGCCTTCGGCCACGTCCAGGTTCATCTCGTTGTCGTCGACGACGAGGATTTTTGCGTCCGGCGCGGAGAAGGTAGCCCGATAGGCGGGTTCCGTGATTTCTCTTGTCGTCAGATTGTCGTGCAGAGGGGAGTCCCAGTTTTCCACGGTGCAGATGATGGTAAAGGAGAAAGTGGAACCCTGCCCGTAAACGCTCTTCACGTCGAGAGTGCCGCCCATCATGGTAATCAGGCGTTTGCAGATGGCGAGGCCCAGGCCCGTGCCCTCGATGGCGCGGTTGCGCTTCATATCCACTTGGGTAAAGCTGGAGAAAATGCGGCCGATGTCTTCTTCCTTCAGGCCGATGCCGGTGTCGGCAACGGAGAAGCAAAGAAGACAGGAGGCGTCGCCCAGCCGTTCGCAGCGGAGGGAAAGGGTGATCGAGCCGTGGGAGGTGAATTTGATGGCGTTGCCCAAGAGATTGATGAGAATCTGCTTGAGACGGATCTCGTCGCCGTGGAGCTCGTCGGGAATCTCGCCTAAGAACTCGGTTTTCAGCTTCACCTGCGTGCCGTGCAGCCGCGCGTCAATCAGTGCGGTGACGTCGTTCAGCAGGGCCGAGAGACGGAAGGAGTCCTCGACGAGGCGCATATTGCCGGATTCGATCTTGGAGAAGTCCAAAATGTCGTTGATCAGGGCCAGCAGCGTGCGGGACGCGGATTTGATTTTCGCGGCGTGGCGCTTGGCGGTCTCGTCGGCGCTGTCCCGCAGGATGAATTCCGCCATGCCGGTGATGGAATTCATGGGCGTGCGGATTTCGTGGCTCATATTGGCGAGGAAGTTGCTCTTCGCTTTGTCCGCGGCTTCCGCTCGCTCCATGGCGTCGACGACGTCGGTCATGTCCACGAAGATGATGTTCAGTCCTGCGACGCTTCCTTCCTTTGTCGTCATGCAGGTGATGGTGATCTGCCAGTCGATTTTTTGTCCGTCGACGACGGTGCGGAGGAGATACGGATCTACCTCGGCCATGGTCAGGGCGGTCTCGCATTTTTCCAGCAGCTCGTCGAGTTCGGACTCGGACAGGATGCCCGACAGCGCGAGGCGCAGGGAAACGCCGCGCCGGAGCTCCTCGGAGGAAAATTTTTTGCCGAAGCGGAAGAAGGCGTCCGAGGTCATGACGGTGCGGAGCCGCTCATCGGTCAGAATCAGGATATAGGGGCTGGTCTTCAAAAGCTGGTTGGTGTAAAAGGCCTGCCGCATATTGTCTTTCTGGATGTAAGTCTGGGTGCGGAGCGCCTGGTCGTTGGCCATGCGCAGCACTTCGTTGTCCTTTTTCAGCCGCTTGAGCTCGCGGGCGAGTTTTTGGTTTTCTAATTGAAGCCTCTTTTCAGGGCTTATCGTTTCCATAGCACTTACCTCTGCGTATCATTTGCGCGCCGTTTGTCCGGCGCGGCTTATAGCGCCACCATGGCGAAGGTGAAGTTGTGGAACAGATTGTGGTATTCGCCTGTCTTGTTGCCCCGGATCGGGCAGAATTCCCCGTTGCCGTACATGCCGAGGAAGGACATGCCGCTCGGCAGCCGCTCGCGGCAGGCGTTCAGCTCCGCGTCCGTGTTGCTGGCCATGGCGAGGAAGCGGGCGCAGCAGGTCATGCAGAGCAGAGTCTTGTACTGCTTGGGCGAGGAGTTAATCGCTTCGACGATTTTGTCGCAGGCCTGCTCCACGGATTTTTGCACGTCGGAGCGGTTGATGATGCCGACGCCGAGAATCGAGCCCTCCGGAATCGAGCCGAGGAAAGTGCCCGTGCTCGTTTCCGCATCCAGCATGAAGATGGTGCGGGCGACTTCGACGGTATCGCCGTTGTCGTACGAAAGCGTTAAAATGAAAGGGGAAAGCAGGTAATCGTTGATGATCGTCCCCGTTTTGATCACGATATTCTCGCGTTTCAAGGCTTCCAGGAAAGTGCCGTCGCCCAAACGGAAGACCTTGTTCCGGTTCGATTCGGTAACTTTGTAAGTGAAATTCGCCCTGTTCTCGATGGAGTTGACTTCGATGACCTGCGGGTCCACCGCACCGGCAATCAGCAGGAACGCCTGGCTGTGGGCGTTCGTCTTTCCGTTGCAGAAAATGCGGGCGTTGGCGCAGGTGAAGCCGTCGGAAGCGAGGGCGCCGAAAATGGGAACGTGTTTGCCGCAGGCTTTTTCGATGGCGGCTATCGCTTCGTCTCCCGATATATGATCTTCTTCCATGGGCATGCCGCCGAAGGTGAGAATCAGTTTTTCCTCCGAAGGAAGCTGCGCTTTTATCGCCGCGTACGTCCGGGCAATTTCTTCGTCGCAGTTATCCCGGTTCAGGCCGCGGGTCATGCCGGCGGCGAAAAACACATCGTCCCCGGTCATCAGCATGACGGATATGCCGATGCTGCGGTTGCCCACGCCGGACAGAAACATGGCCATGGCCGTGCAGCCTACGACGGGGAATTTCCATTGCTCCGACAGCAGGGCGTAAAGCGAGGTCAGATCGGTCTCTTCTTCCGCGTATAAAAGGGCGACGGAGTTCTTTTTCAGAGGAAACTTTTTCGCTTGGTCGAAAAGCTCTTTAGCCGCTTCGTTCAAGTCGTCGATTTCTTCGGTGTACAGCACGACAGAATCCATGATAGGAGTACTCCTTCCCGGCACCTCTTTAATGACATTCCATGACGCCGCGCATACGGTATTCCGTGTCTTCGTCAATCATTTGCAGCATGACGTCGGCAATCTTCGGGTCGAACTGGACGCCCTTGCCCTGCTCGATTTCTTCGCGGACGATGAACTGGGGCAGCGCCTTGCGGTAGCTTCTGTCCGAGGACATGGCGTCGTATGCGTCGGCGACGCAGATAATCCGGGCGACTTCGGGAATGTCTTTCCCAGCTTTGCCGTCCGGGTAGCCGGTGCCGTCGTACCGCTCGTGATGCCAGCGCGCGCCGATGGGAAGCGCCGGCATTTCGGAGATGGCCTTGAGGATCTCGTACCCCTTTATGGTGTGGCTCTTGATGATCTCGTACTCTTCCGAGTTGAGGCGGCTGGGTTTGCTGATGATCGCGTCTGCGATGCCGATCTTGCCGATGTCGTGCAGCAGGGCGATGTTGTATATCTCGTTGATTTCTTTCGAGGGTTTCCCGAGACGGCGGGCGATTTCTCTCGAATATGCCGCAACCCGCTCCGAATGACCGTTGGTGTAACGGTCCTTAGTATCCACGGCGTTGGTCAGCGCGTGTATGATCTGGTCGGACAGGGATTGCAGGCGTTGGTTGCTGTCCCTGAGCTCCGACGTCTTCCTGTCGACCTCGTCCTGCAGGGAGTCCTGCAGGTGCTTGAGGTTTAAGATGCGGTGGATGCGCTGCATGGCCACCTGCATGACGAAAGGTTTGGCGATGAAGTCCATGGCCCCCGCTTCAAAGAGGACGGCTTCCGTATCGGCTCCGGTGTCCGCCGTCAAGAAGACCACCGGAAGGTTTTCGCAGCCTTCGATGTCCCGGATATGCTGAAGGACTTCGATGCCGTCCATTTCCGGCATGTGGAAATCCAGCAGTACCAAATCGGGGCGTTCCCTCGCTATTTCCCGCAGCGCTTCCGCGCCGGAAGACGCGCAGCGAATATCGTAGCGGATGCCAAACATTTCCTGTATCGTGAAGAGGTTCATGTCGTCGTCGTCCACGGCGAGGATTTTTTCCTTCGCGGGCATTTGCATGGCTTGGCGGATCGAGGAAAACAGCGTTTCAGGCAACACCGGCTGGGGAATGAAGTCGAGGACGCCGAGCCGGAGCGCTTCGCTCAGATCCAAACGCGGGGAGGAAACCGTCAAAAAGATCGTGCTGATATCCCGGATCTCCGGGATTTCCCGAATGCGCGTCAGCGTCTCGATCCCGTTCAGCGGCTGCATAATGACGTCGATGAGCAGAAGGTCATGCTTGGATTCCGTCAGCAGGCGGATGGCCGTCTCGCCGTCGGTGGCCGTGTTCACGTCGTAGCCGAATTCGGACAGAATCATTTCCGTCATCGCCAGGTTGACTTCGTCCTGTTCGACTAACAGTATTTTACCTTTGCCCATGAAATCACCTCCCCATGAAGGGCGCCATAAAGAATCGCCGATCAAGTCAAGTCCTCGCAGGAGCGGGGGCGTTGTTCAGCGGTTCTGCAATTCCTTTTTCACCCTATTTCTGAATTTTAACATAAATCAATCGTTTTGTTCAATGTGAAAGAGGGCCCGAAAAAATAAATGACGGGCCAAAGGTCGCTGTCTTTTCCGGAGAAACACGGCGAGGAGGAAAAATTTGTTTTTCCGTCGAATTTTTAAGGCGCGTTTAATTTGAAACGATTATACTAAAAACACGGTAAAAGAATTTGAATGTAGGCAAGGAGGTTTTACTGTGAACAGAAAATGTATTGCAGCTATGATGGCGGGCGGCCTTTTGATCGGAGCGAGCCTTTTCGGCAGCTCGGCCCAGGCGGAGCCGCCGGCCGGGCACGGCGGCCATCCGATGGAGCAGCATCGCATGGGACCAGGACCGTGGCGTATGAACGACGAGGAGGCTGCGAAGAGGGCGGCGGAGATGTTTGGCGTGGACGAGGCGGAGGTCGCCGCTTATCTCGCGGAAAATCCGCGGGCTTTCCG
This sequence comes from Selenomonadaceae bacterium, assembly GCA_016286075.1. Taxonomy (GTDB): domain Bacteria; phylum Bacillota; class Negativicutes; order Selenomonadales; family Selenomonadaceae; genus RUG12372. The sequence continues at coordinate 1,190 of JAEERZ010000108.1, read as the reverse complement.
CGAGGTATTCCCCTGCTCCATGCTGGCGAGGACCAGCGGCCATACTTTTGCGGAGGTCATGGCGCTGTATGAGGAACAGGGCGACTGGCGCGCCGTCGGCGAGTCGCTGGGCGTGACGCGGGAAATGATTCACGAGACGATGGCGGAGCTTATGGCGGCGCGCATCGCTGACGACAAGACGAACCTGACGACGGAAGAAGTGCGGACGCTGCTCCGGGACGGCTATCATCCGAGAGACGTGCGCGCGGCGGGAGTGCTCGGCAAAGCCGCAGGCAAGGATGCCCGGGAGATCCTCGGAATGAAAAAAATCAACAACGGTTGGGAGGACGTGGCAAAGGAACTGGGTCTCGACGCCAAGGTATTGCGGGAAGCTTTCCGTCACGACTGGATGATGGGCGGCCCCGGCAGGGGACCGGGCATGGGGCACGGTCCGGGTATGGGACACGGCCCTGGCATGGGACATCGGGAGCCGATTCCGGTGCCGCCGCCGCAGCCGCCTGCGGAAGCAGAATAACGGAAACATGACAAAATCCGCGAGAAGTTTTCTTCTCGCGGATTTTTTATGCTTGCAGTTTTTTCAATATTTGTCGTGATTATATACGTCCCAGTCCTTGAGCTTTTTCAGCTCGCCGATGCTGTATTCGATGTCGCGGAGCAGGCTCTCCTTGTCCTCCGGCAGCGTCGCCTTCAGCGGCACATAATTCGAGATATGGTTGCTTCGGAACAGGCAGTGCTCGGTCGCGGGAAGCTCCACGTGCTCGATCATCAGCTTCAATTCTTCCATGAGGCCTGCAGGGGAAAGGGGCTTGAACTCGCCGCGCTCGAATTCCGCTTTCAGTTCGCTGCCCCGGTACAGCATCAGGCAAATCGCGCCGAGCATCGTCGGACGGATGGCGTTGATGGCCTTCGCCGTTTCCAGCGCATGCCGTTCCGAGCCTTCCTCACCCGCGATGCCGAGAATTACCATCATCGAAAGTTTCATGCCCGCCGCGATGACCCGCTGGCCGACCTCGATGCTCTCCTTGTCGTCCACGCCTTTGTTGATTTTCGCCAGCGTCACCGCGTCGCCGGTTTCCATGCCGTAGTAGAGAAGCTCCAGCCCCGCGTCGCGAAGCTGTTTCAGTTCCTCCACCGATTTTCGCAGGATATCCTTCGGCGCGGCGTAGGACGAAGCCCGTTCAAAATTCGGG
>JAEERZ010000107.1 GCA_016286075.1 Selenomonadaceae bacterium | reverse complement strand
AGCGGCCCAGCGCCAAAGTAATCAATACCGCCTGTATCGGTTTCCCGCACATAAGAGATGAGCTCGTCGGTGCGCGCAGAAAGGCCGACGACGGCCTCTTCTCCCAAATAAGCGCGGCAGATTTCCGGCGGAACGTCCGACTGTCCGACGTGGACGCCGTCCGCCTTGATTCCCATTTTTCGCGCCGCCAGCACCACGTCGAGACGGTCGTCCGCCAACAGGGCCACGCGCTCCGACGCGCCCGCTGCAGCGATTTCCTCCGCCGCCTCACGGAGCAGCTCGATCATCTCCCGGGCGCTCGCTTCCTTTGAGCGAATCTGCACGCAGGTAAAACCCGCATGCAGCGCCGCCCGGACGATTTCCCGCACGGGCCGCCCCTCGGTATTTTCCGGCCCGACGACAAGATAGGCCGAAATGTCGAGAACTTCGCGCATCGTCTTTCCCATCATTTGCCGCCTTCCAAAATTTTCTCAACGATTTCGGTCTTTTTATGCATCATGTCGGCATGGCCGGGCCGCACGTCCGCTTTCAGCACGACTTCCGTACGAATCCCTTTTTCCGCCAGCACGAAAGTCGCATCCTTGACCACCTGCATCACTGCGTCCCACTCGCCCTCGATTTCCGTGAACATGGAATTCGTGCGGTTGGGAAGTCCGGAAGCGCGAATCACGCGAATGACCTCCGCCACTTCCGCCGATAGTTCCTCTCCCGTTCCACAGGGCGCGACTGCCAAAGCAACCAATACGTTCATACTGTCATCCCTCTCACTTTCCAACCGTTTCGATCGTGAACGGCTGTGCGCCCACGTCTTCCGGCGTCGCCTGATAAAGCGCGTCAAGGAACGCGGTCTGGAAACTCGCCGGTCCCTCCGCGCGGCTTTCCGCTTTTGCTCCGGCAAAATTGTAGATCGCCGTCGCGGTGAGCGCCGCGACAAAAGGCGTCGCCACGCAGGCGTAGACCGCCGCCACGCCGCCGAGAGAGCAGCCGGCTCCCGTAATCATCGGCAGAAACTTCGAGCCGCCCGCGGCCAGCGCAACGCTTTTTCCATCCGTCACAAGATCCGTCGGCCCGGATACCGCCACCGCGCCGCCCGTATGACGCGCGAGAGAAATCGCCGCCGTGCGCGCCGCTTCCACGGAATCCGTCGAATCGACGCCGCGAACGCCGCCGGATTTTTTCCCGCTTTCCAGTTCCCAGAGCTCCGCCAATGCGATAATCTCCGAGGCGTTGCCCCGGATAATGGACGGCTTGTCCGACCGAAACCCCAGCAAGAGACTGGTCCGAAGGCCGCCGATACCGATGCCCACCGGATCGATTACCCACGGCTTCCCCTGCTCTGCCAGCGCTTTCGCCGTACGCGGCAGCGTTTCCGCATACACGGGAAGCATCGTCCCCATATTGATATACATGGCGCCGCCAACCGACGCCATGGCCTCGCCTTCGTCCGCAAGGTAGACCATCGCCGCCGAGCCGCCCACCGCAAGCTGCGCGTTCGCCACCAAATTGATTGTCACCGTGTTGGTGATGGAAGGCGCCAAGGGATTCTGTTCCCGCGCAAGGCGCACTGCTTCCCGTATCTCGCGCCGCCAGGTTTCCTTCGTCGTTTTTTTCATGCCCGAACCCCCATAAACCTATTTTTCCGCGCCCTGATTTTCGCCAAACAACGCTTTCGAGAAATCCTCCGCGACGAACGGCCGCAAGTCGGCGACGCCTTCGCCGACGCCGATCCATTTAATCGGCATGTTGAGCTCCGCCTTGATGCCGATGACGACGCCGCCCTTCGCTGTGCCGTCGAGCTTCGTCAGCACGACGCCGGTAATCGGCGCCGCTTGGGTGAACAATTTCGCCTGACTGACGGCGTTCTGTCCCGTCGTCGCGTCCAAAACGAGCAGCGTCTCATGCGGCGCGCCGGGAATTTCGCGCTGAATGACTCGGTTGATTTTTTCCAGCTCCGCCATCAGGTTCGACTTCGTCTGAAGCCGCCCCGCCGTATCCACCAGCAAAATATCAATATTCCTGGCTTTTGCCGCCTTCACCGCGTCATACACGACGGCGGCGGGATCGGAGCCCTCCTCATGGCGGATGAATTCCGCCTCGCTCCTCTGTGCCCAGACTTCAAGCTGCTCAATAGCCGCCGCGCGGAAAGTGTCGGCCGCCGCCATCATCACCGATTTCCCATAGTAATGATAAAACGCACTGAGCTTGCCGATGGTCGTCGTCTTTCCTGCGCCGTTGACGCCGATGACGAGGATGACCGTCGGCCCGTTGGCTGCCATACGTATTCCAGCGCCGCCCTCCACCAATATCTCTGTAATCCGCGCCTCCAAAAATGGCTTCAAATCCTCCGGCGTCTTGATTTCCTTCTTCTTGATTCCCTGCCGCACGTCCGCCATCAGCTTTTCCGTCGTCGTCACGCCGACGTCCGCCATGATCAGGATTTCCTCCAGCTCATCGAGGAGGTCGTCGTCAATATCGGCGTAGCCGATGATTGCCTTCTCGATTTTCTCGGTAAAGCTCTCTCGCGTCCGCTCCAGTCCTTTTTTCAATCGGTCAAAAAATCCCATGCTGCTCTTCCCCGCTCTTTCAAAAAATACAACTACAAACCATAAAGATCATATCGGTCGACACTCTCAACTTTTCCTCACGCCGGAACGTCTTCCAATTTCACCGAGATGATCTTGGATACGCCCGCGTCCTCCAGCGTGACGCCGTACATAGTATCCGCGGACTCCATCGTTCCCTTGCGGTGCGTGACCACGACAAACTGCGTCTTCTCCGAGAATTTGTGCAGGAAACGCCCGAAATTCGCGATATTCGCCTCGTCCAGCGGCGCGTCGATCTCGTCCAATACGGAAAACGGCGCGGGACGCACCCTCAAAAACGCAAACAGGAGCGCGATAACCGTCAGCGCTCTCTCTCCGCCCGACAGGACCGAAAGATTCTGCTGTTTCTTTCCGGGAATCTGCACGATAATCTCCACTCCCGATTCGAGGACGTTTTGCTCGTCCGTCAGCAGGAGCTGCGCGTCTCCGCTCTCCTGTCCCCCGAACAGGTCGATAAAAATATCGTGGAACGCCTTCTGTATCTCCGCGAAAGCCGCCTTGAACGTCTTTGTCATATCGGCGTCCAATTCTTGGATCAGCCGCTGGAAATTCTTTTTTGCGCCTTCGATATCCTGCATCTGCTTTTGGTACTTCTCATACTGCTCCGAAAGCTTTTGATGCTCTTCCACCGCGTTCGGATTCACGGGCCCGAGCTCCGCGATATCCTGTTCCAGTTGGCGCATCCGCGATTTCAGTTCTCCGGGCCTCATATCCACGGTTTGCTCCGCAGCCTCGCCTACTTTCAGCAAAAAGTCTTCTTCTAATTTTTGTACGCTCTGTTCCCGCTGCAGGCGATACTTTTCCGTTTCCTTGTCGATCGCGTGCAGCCGCTCCTGCAACTCCCCCTGCTTTCGCCGGAGTTCCTTCAGTTTTCCCTCGGCGGCGTTCTCCTCAGCCATACACTCCGCCCGCTTTTCATCGACGGCCTTATATTCCCTGTCAATAACCGCAAAATCATCCAGCAAGGCTTTCTTTTCCTCGGCAAGGATCCGCAGCTGTTCCGCACCGTCCGTCAGCCCTTCCAGCAGCTGATTCGCTTCTTCCCTGTTCGCCGCAAGATTATCCTCGATGCCGCCGATCTCCCGTTCCTTCATCAAAACTGCGCCGTGCCGCTTGAACGCCTCCGTTTTCAGCCCGTCCAGTTCCTGATGCAGCCGATCGCGAATCTGCCCGTAATCCTCAAAATCCTGCTCCAAATCAGTGACGGTGTCGCGGGCGCCGTCCACCGACCTCTGCAGCTCCTCGACCTCGCTTCCCAGCGCGCGGACAGCCTGCACCATTTTCGTGCGGTTCTCCTGTGCCTCCGCAAAAGTCTCCGCCGCGTGCTTCACAAATTCCTTCAACCCGTCAAGGCGAAGAACGTCCTCCTCCATCTGCTCCGACAAAGACTTCCTCTCGGCGCTTTTCCCGCTCATCTCGACGCGCACGTCTTCCAACCGCTTTTTTTCGGCCTCGGACTGCCGTTCCATCTCCCGCAGTTCTTCCTCGGCTGCCGCGCATTCGCTTTCCGCCGTCTTGATGGCCGCTTCCTTCTCCTTCATCTCGCGCGCCAGCGTTTCCAGTTCCTCCTTGCGGTTCAGGAAGCCCGTCTCGCTGCCCCGAAGACTGCCGCCGGAAATCGACCCGCCCGGATGCAAAAGCTCGCCCGTCAGCGTGACGATTCGCGCTCGATACCCCAGTCGCTTCGCCGCGGAAAGCGCGTGTTCCATCGTATCCGTCAGGAGCGTCCGCGACAGGAGGAAATCAACGACTATTCTATATTCCTCCGCCGCGCCAATCACTTCGTTCATATAGCCGATGACGCCCGGCAGCTTTCGGGCCGCCTCATCCTGATCGTTTCGCACCGTCAGCGTGGACAGGGGCAAAAACGTCGCCCGTCCAATTTTCCGCCGCTTCAGATATTCAATCGCGCCCTTCGCGGCGTCCGCATCCCGCGTCACGATATTCTGCAGCGCGCTTCCCAACGCCGCCTCCGTCGCCGTCAAATATTGCTTCGGCACGTCGATCAGTTCGGCCACCGCTCCGCATACGCCGTTTTTCCACGGCTCGTTTGCCGTCAGCACCGCTTTCGCGGCGTTTCCGAAGCCCTCGTAGGCTTCGATAGACTGCTGCAAAATTTCCCGTTTTCCCTCGGTTTGGTCGATGTACGTTCTGGCAATGGAAATCGTCTGCCGCCGCTCCTTTTGCAGCTTCTCGATTCCCCGGCGCTTCGCCTCCGTCTGTTTCTGCGCCGTCAGCAGAGCTTGCTGTTCTTCCTCCAATTCGCCTATCTTTTTCGATAGCGCGTCCAGCTTTTCCTGGTTCTCGCCGAGGCGTTTTTCCCCTTCCCGTATCTCCTGTTCCTGCCGCTGCCGCGTCTCCCTGCTCGTAATCAGATTCTGCTCCAGCGAACCGAGCTCTCCCTGCTTTGTCAGGAAATCTTTCTGCGTCTCCGAAAACCGGGCGGAAAGCTCGTCTCTCGCCTGTCTTCGGGTCTTCAACTCCTCGAAAATCCGATTGACGTTTTCCTGCGCCTCTGTGAGCTTTTGCTCCGCCTCCTCTTGGGCCTTCAGGGCTTCCTTTTCCCCTTCCCGAAGATTTGACAACGCTTTCTCCGCGTCGGCAAGTCCCGTTTGCAGCGCCTCCCGCTTTTCCTTCAGCGCCCGCTGCGTCTCGTCGCTGTTTTGGCGACGCTCCTCCAAAACCCGGATTTCCGTTTCCTTGTTGCTGATCTTTTCCTGCTGCGCGTTCCGCTCCTCAAACTTCCGCTGTCCTTCCTGCTGCAAGTCGATCAGCGTTTTTGCCAGCGTCTCTTTTTCAGCCTCCAATGTGATCAGTTTGGAAGCCGCTTCCGTCTCCTCTTGCTGACATGCGGCGAAGCGCTCCCTGCTTGCCTGTTCCTTTTCGCCCATTTCCCGCTGCGCTCGGAAAAGCTCCGTGATTTTGCAGCGGCGCAGCTCGCCGTTCCATACGTTATACTGTTTCGTGCGCTCGGCAGCCTCTGCCATAGGCCCCAGTTGATCTTCAAGCCCCTGCCGGATATCGCCCAGCCGGACGAGATTTTTCTCCGCTTCCTCCAGTTTCCGCACTGCCGAGACTTTACGGTCGCGAAACTTCGTTATTCCCGCCGTCTCCTCGAAAAAAAGCCGCCGCTCCTCAGGGCGGCTGTTCAGCACCGCGTCTATCTTATTCTGGCTGATGACGCTGAGCCCGTCGCGCCCAAGGCCCGTATCGGCCAGCATCTCATAGATGTCCTTCAAATGGCAGCGCGTATTGTTCAAAAGAAACTCGCTGTCCCCCGAACGGAAAATCCGCCGCGTAATGACGATCTCGTCGAAATTTCCGGGCAAATCGCCTTGATTCAAGAGCGTCAGAGAAACTTCCGCCGCTCCAAGGGACCGCCGCTCCGAACTGCCCGCGAAAATGATGTCCTCGGTCTTCGTGCCGCGAAGATTCCGCACGTTCCGCTCGCCGAGCACCCAACGGATCGCGTCCGTGATATTGCTCTTGCCGCTGCCGTTCGGACCCACGACAGCCGTGACGCCATGGTCGAACTCGATCTCGATTTTATCCGCAAATGATTTGAAGCCGTACGCTTCCAATCGTTTCAACTGCAAACTTTTCACCAGCCTGATTCTAATATCATTTTATTATACAAAAAAATAACCGACGACGCCACAAAAAAAGAACCGCCCGAAAAACCCGGACGGTCCTTGCATTGTAAAAATGGTGCGATTGGTGGGAGTCGAACCCACTACCTATCGCTTAGGAGGCGATCGCTCTATCCAAGTGAGCTACAACCGCAATTACATGAGATGTATTATAGCAAATCCTTCCCTGTCGCGCAATCCCTATCAACCCCACTTGGCTTTGTACTGCATGGCCTCCTGTTTGGAAATTCTCTGGCTGCCGTAAAGGTCCGTGAGCTGATAGCGGCCGTTGATGTAATTGACCCGATAGATATTGTCCGGCGCGTCGTAAGTGCAAATCGTATCAAAATCGCAGCGGAGATTTTCCTCCACGACGACAAATTCAAGCTCCACAAAATTATTCGTCCCCGCCGCAAGATACTCGCGCTGCGCTTCGACCCGCAGAATCGGCTTGTCGTCCAACGTCTCAAGATGCGTATACTCGTTGTCCTTGAGCTTGACGCGCCGAAGCGTGTCCCGCGCGCCGCCGACGGAGATGATATTCGCGCCCTCCGGCAGCTTCAAATCCACGATGTCATAAGTACAGTTCTCCTGCGGCTCGGTGTCCTCAAACTGCACGCCGTTTTTTACATGAATACGATATGCCTGCATACGTCTTCTCCCCTATCTTTCTGATTGATATTCAAAGCATCCGAAGGAGCTTGCAAAGCGACTCCGCATCCTTCGCCATGTAATCGGAAGCCGCAATGGCCGCCTCCACCGGTCGATGGACGCCTCCGTATGATACGGCAATATCCGCCGCCTCAAACATCGGAATATCGTTCGCGCCTTCGCCCACGGCAATCACCCGTCCGGCCTCTTCCTTAAGGGTTCTCACTGCCGCCCCCTTGTCGAGAATGGAGGCGAGCACCAATCCCTCTCGCTCATCCCACCCGCTCACGGAGGTAAACGCGCGGCATCCGAGCTTTTTGATAATCGGCTCCACCCAAAGGTCAAGATTTCCGGTAACGATGGCGCAATCTTCCGCTCTCGAACGAATAAAATCTACAATCACCGGGTCCAGCGCAACGGAATCCATAATTCCCTGAATCGTCGCAAGAGGAATTTCCTTCAAAATATGGAACCGCAGACGGAACGACTCGGAAAAAGCAAAATGCCCGTCCATCGTGAGCCTTGTAAGCCGGGCCATTTCTTCGGAAAGCCCCAATTCTCCCGCCAGGATAGGCAGGGTTTCCTCCCGCGTCACCGTTCCGTCTAAGTCAAACGCGAATATCGTCCGCGCGTTGCGCGCCGCCTTCTGATTCTCCCCCACTATCTGCCCTCTTTCCCGTCGCCGCCGGTCATATCTCCGGCGAAAGC
>JAEERZ010000106.1 GCA_016286075.1 Selenomonadaceae bacterium | reverse complement strand
GGGGTTATGGGGGATTTGATTCTTACGAGCGGGGTGTTTCGCGAGGTTCGGCGGAATTATCCCAGTGTGCATATCACTGCAATTGTAAACGACGTTGTTTTAGCCCTGATGAGATTTTGCCCTTATTGCGATGAGGTGTTTACGTTCGATCGATGGGCACTTCAAAAGAATGTATTGGAATGTTTCGAACGAATGGAATCGTTATGTGAAACAAGCCTTCGCAGTCGAAAGTATGATCTTTGTTTGCTTCCGCAATGGGGAGATGATAAGCGCACTTCAGTGCTGCTGGCGTACATGAGCGGCGCGAGGGAACGTATTGGTTATAGCGACACTGCAATCCGCGCTTATGTTAAATGTGAAACTATTGATACGAGCTTTGAGACCGCGTTTTTAACACGGGCGATTACCAATCCGCCAGAAATTATGCATGAGGCAGCACGTGATTTGTATTTGCTTGAATCGCTGGGAATGACAGTGAAGGATGATTCGACGGAGATATGGTTAGAGGATGCGGCAGCAAACGCCGCTTCCGAAAAATTGTTAAGCTTGATGCCAGGTCATTGTATTGTCGTGGTGTTAGGAATAGGCGCAGGCAGGCTTGAAAGAAAATATCCTGTAGAACAATATCTTGAAACGGTTAAACTCATTGTGAAACGTTATGGCTCGGATGTCCGTTTCGTCATTTTGGGAGGACAATCCGAAGAGGCGGATGGTGATTATTTGGAGAGGAACCTGCCCGAGAATGTTGTTATAAATCTTGTAAAAAAAACTACGCTTTGCGAATCATTGGCGATTATTTCACTGGCGTCGCTTTATTTGGGAAACGACACAGGACTTATGCACGCGGCAGCGGCGGTCGGGACGCCTATCGTAGCACTATTTCGGGAAGCTGTAGACAAGGAAAACGTGGCTCCGGGCTTAGTCAGCGAATATGCAAGATTTGCTCCGTGGAAAGCGCGTGCGATTGTTTTGCGCCCGAAACATGCGCTGGGGGAATGCGCGAAAAAGATGCTGGTTTACGGCGGCTGCGACGAGCCTTTCCCTCATTGCATCACGCAAATCTCTCCGGTTGATATTGCCGCTGCATTTGAAGAGATTGCCGGAGGAACGTCTTGATGAATTGCGTCTGGCTGTTGCGTCGATAGAACGGGACGTTATCGTGTGTCGTGGGAGAAGGAAACCGAAGAGGGCATATTCTCCTATATTCTACATAGGATGGTGATAGGTGCAACATTTTCCCGATATGATTGACACTGCCATAAAACAAGCCTATAATAAACTGAGGCTCGATAGGAAAGCCAGTTCATTCACTTAGGAGGAGAGTTTCAGTTATGGTTGGTAAAGTCAAATGGTTTAGCGCGGAAAAAGGTTACGGATTTATTGAGCGAGAGGACGGCGGCGACGTATTTGTTCATTTCTCGGCGATTCAGGACGAGGGTTTCAAGACTTTGGTAGAAGGGCAGGAAGTCGAGTTCGAGATCGTCGAGGGAGCGAGGGGCCCGCAAGCGGCGAACGTCGTCAAGAAGTAAGCTCCGCAATTCATAAAGCCAACGCAGCCCGGTCTTTTGAAGGCCGGGCTTTTTCGTTGGTTCGGTTTTTTTTTCGCGGCGGCAGGAAAACGGGCGGACACGGCGAATTATCATAACATGGTATTTTGCACGAAACGGAGGAACGCGCGATGGCAACGATTCTTGTCGTGGACGACGACGATATGAACCTGAAAATGGCAGAATTCATTTTAAAAAAAGACATGAAGGATATTAAGGTGTTGTTGGCAGATTCAGGATTGAAGGCCATTGATACGTTGCAGCAGGAAAAAGTCGATCTCGTTCTGCTCGATTTTCAAATGCCGGTGATGAACGGTTTGAAAACGCTGGAGATGATACGCAAGCGCGAGGACATGAAAGACGTCGCCGTGATTTTCCTGACGGCGTCCTCGGACCGGGATACGGTTATCAAGGCGGGCATGATGGGCGTCGCCGATTATATCAAGAAGCCGTTCATGCCGCAGGATTTGCTGGACAGAGTGAGCCAGGCGCTGGCGAAGAAGAAGTGAAAAAAGTGAGGAGTTAAATAGTAATTGCTCCACACTTTGTTTTGGCGTATTTTTCAGATTGAAATTATGATGGACTTACAGACGAGCGAAAGGGGGGAGATAAAACGTGGAGCAGTTTTTTGACTGGGTGGAGCGTTCCTTCGTCCCGTGGGCTGGACATTTTTCCGGAAACAAGTATATGATGGCGATTCGCGACACGTTTTATCGGCTGATTCCTTTCATTATCGTGCTGTATGTTTTGCGCATCATTCAGTGGGCGGTTCTCGATCCCGAAGGGCCTGTCATGGGAGAGAACGGCATGAGCCTCGGCGCGGTGATTACGGGCGGCCTCTATGGCGAGGAGTATCAGGCGACGGCTTTTTACCGATTCTTCCACCTGTTTTCGGAGGCTATAAGCTTCAGCTATATATTGCTGCTGATGTTCCTGACGATGACGCTGGCAATCCAGCTCACGAAGATTTGGGGCGGGGATAAGTCCCTGGCGGCGTTTTGCGCGCTGGGGGGCTTTTTAATGTTCACGCAGATGGAAGCGGAATTTGTCAGCGGCGCCTCGGAGCTTTTGGGCCATCCTCCGATTCGGGTGCCGTCGGCGTTCTTGTTCGCGGTGCTTTCATCGCGTATTTTGTCATGGCTCGACCGCTTTCCACGCCTTCGGATGCGCGTGCCGGACTCATTGCCTGAGCGAGTGATAAAGCCGTTGGAGCTGTGCGTTCCGGCGGCCCTGACGCTCGTTTCATTCCTGCTCTTCAGTATTGTGGTGACGCGGCTGTTTGTGGCTTCGTACACCGAGATTGATTATTTCGTACAAACGACGTTCCGCCCTGCGTCCCAGACGCTGGTGTTTGCGTTGCTGTATCAAGGCGCGACATGGCTTTTGTGGTGGTGCGGACTCTTCGGGGACAGCTTCATCGAGATTTTCCGCGATTTCGCTTATTGGCCCGCGCAGCTCGCAAACCAGGCGACGGCGGCGGCCTCCATGTTCGCCCAGGGGGACAGCTTGGCCCAGGGTTATGTGTTCACCAGCGAGTTTTTCCGCACGGCGGACGTCCACGTTTTGGCGATGGCGGCGGCGGTGCTGGTTTTTTCCGCGAACCGGCGGTGGCGGAGCGTGACCTGGTTCATGCTGCCGTTCCTCGTGTTCAATATTTCATTGCCGTTTTTCTTCTGCTTGCCCGTAGTTTTGAATCCCTCGTTCCTGCTGCCGTTTTTGGTCGCGCCGCTGGCGAATACGGTGGTGGGCTGGGCGGCGGTTTCGTGGGGTATCGTGCCGGTATTCCAGTTCGCTACGGCGGGCACGGTGCCGGTGGTGTTGAGCGGCGTCTTGGGGACGGGCTCCCTGATGGGCGGCGTACTGCATCTTGTCGTCTTTATTCTTGACGTGTTCATCTACGCGCCCTTCGTCATCGTGACGAACCGCATCAATGCAGCGGAGGGCGGAAAGGAGGACGCGCCGTGAAAATATCGGAAGAGAAGCGGCTGGAAAAGCGCCAGCGGCATTTCATCTTGGGATTGGCGCTCCTGATCCTTCTTTGCATCGGCGTTTCGGTGGCGCAGTTCCATACGGAGCCAAGGCAGTCGCGTCCGAAAATCGGCATGATCATGCGAGGCTCGAAGGATCAAGACGGCTGGAATAAAGTGCAGTATGAGGGGCTTCGCGACGCGGCGAAGGAGCTGGGCATGGACGTCATCGTGAAGGAGAATGTGAGCCGGTCGCTCGGCGATTACAAAAAAATCATCGACAGTCTCGCCGCGCAGGGCGTTCAGCGCGTCGTGGTCACTATGCACCGGTATCCGCCGGAACTTCGGGAACTTTTCCGGCAGTATCCGAAAATGGAATTCATTTTGCAGACGACGGAGTTTTCCGAGGACAACATGCTGTCCTGCTCGACGCGGCTTTTCGAAGTGCAATATCTGGCAGGGCTGATTGCCGGCTACCAGACGGAGACGGGCGTCGTCGGTTATGTCGCGCCGTTCCCTTGCGTGGAGGTCAATCGGGGGCTGAACGCCTTCACCATCGGCGTGAAGCGCGCGAACCCAGCGGCGCATATCAAAGTGGCATGGTCCAGCGATTGGGATACGCCGGAACGGGAGCGTGCGGCGGTGGATGCGTTGGCGATGGAAAGCGTGGATGTGCTTTCCTACCAGCAGGACGGACGTACGGTGGCGGATGCCGCCGAGCGGCGGGACATCGACTACATCGACGCTCATGAGGTTCACCCGGAACATACGCATTGTCTGACCGCCGTGCAGTCGGACTGGAGGACGGTCTATCACAACCTTTTGAGCCGGCATGTACGCAAAGGGCGCATGGCGAACGCGAACAACTATCTTTGGCAGGGCTTTCTTGAGCATATCGTGTCCGTCGCGCCGCTCAGCGAAAGGGTGACGCCGCGGGCACGGGAGGACATCACCCGTTCCGTCAGGGATCGGGCAAAAGGAGAGCGCCTGATTTACGGCGGGGAGATTTACGACAACAACGGCGTGAAGCGGTGCGATGCGAAGGAAATCTTGAGCAACGAATATTTGCGGGTTTATATGAACTGGCTGGTAAAGGGGGTCGAGCAGGTTGAATAAGGAAGCGGCAGCAAGCAAAGAGAAAAATATATTCAGCTTCGCCGCGCGGCTCCTCCTGTCCTTTGCCGTGTTTGTTCTCATTATCGCCAGCATCGGTATTCTCGTCCATTGGAAAATGAATGTGCTGATCGACTTTGAGGCGACGCATTTTGTGAGGGACAAGACCGAGGACGCGGCCAACGACCTGACGCTGCAGCTTGACAGCGTGGCGCGGGAATTGGAGGACGCGGGCGACCTTTTCATGCGGGAAAATCTTCGCCCGTCGGCTTTCATGGACGCGCTGGCAGCCCGTGACCCGTCGGCGACTATCGGCCTCGTCGAGTACGGAGGCAACGTGGTGGCGGGCATACCGATGTTTAAAGAGGCCAGCGAACAGATTGGGTACAGCTTCCGAGGCGCTCGTTCTATCCGAAACTATGCGGGGCGGGGCGTGCTGGTGACGGTGCCTGTGCTGAAGAATGAAAATATCCGCTATGTGCTGTATAAATTTTACCGCAGCGAGACGGTGGCGGAGCGATTTCCGCTGGGGTCCCGCGTCGGCATGGGGCGCATTTTCCTCTGCGAGCGGGACACGGGCCGCGTCGTTGCCGATTACGGCGGGAACGCCGATTCCGGGCATTTCTACAAGGACGACGAGCATACGCTGATCGACCTCGACCGGCTGATGCCTGAGGTCGAAAAGGTCGGCGGTGCGGCAGTCACTACGAACGAGCTGGGCGGCGAGTATTTCCCCTGCGCGGCTGAGGTACAGAACTGGAATTTCATGGTCGTCGGATATGCGGACAGGGACTTCTTTTCCAGCGGGCTGGCGAAAATCCATCTTTTGGTGCTCTGGGTATTCGGCCTGTTGATTCTTCTGTTCAGCGTCTTTACATTGTATTCGTTCACGGCGGCGCTGCAGGCTGAGGAGAGCAAGGAACTGAAGGAAGCGAAGGAAGAGGCGGAGCGGGCCAATCAGGCCAAGAGTTCCTTCCTTGCCAGCATGAGCCATGAAATCCGTACGCCGATCAACGCCGTTTTAGGCATGAATGAGATGATCCGGCGCGAGGCGGACGACGAGCAGATTCGCAAATATTCTTGGAACATCAAGAGCGCCAGCGAAACGCTGCTTTCCCTTATCAACGACATCTTGGATTTCTCCAAGATCGAGTCCGGCAAGATGGAAATCGTCGAGACGACGTATCAGCTCAGCTCACTGCTGAACGATGTCGTGAATATGATTCGCTACAAGGCGGAACAAAAGGGCTTGGCTTTTGCCGTCAAGGTGGACGAAACGATTCCCGACAGCCTGATCGGCGACGAAGTTCGCATTCGCCAGGTCATTGTCAATATCCTGAACAACGCGGTCAAGTACACGCCCGAAGGCAGCGTGACTTTCGACGTGCAAGGTGAGAAGACCGACGACGGCGTGCTGCTTCGGGTAGCGTCCATCGATACGGGACTCGGGATCAAGGAGGAAGACAAAGGCAAGCTGTTCTCGAAATTCCAGCGGCTCGACGTGGAAAAGAACCGCAACGTCGAAGGCACGGGTCTCGGCCTTTCCATTACGCTCCGTCTCGTGGAGATGATGAAAGGCAACATCGACGTGGAAAGCGTTTACGGCGAGGGTTCGACCTTTACCATTACGCTGCCGCAGAAGGTCAACGATCCCACGCCTATCGGCGATTTCGAGAAGCGCGTCGAAACCTTCATCAAGGGCGAGGAGGCATACAAGGAAAGCTTTATCGCGCCTGAGGCCGAGGTTCTGGTCGTCGACGACAACAGCATGAATCTCTTCGTTTTCGAGAGTCTGCTGAAATCCACGAAAATCAAGATTACAAAAGCGCAGAGTGGTATGGATTGCCTGCGGCTGATTGCGGAAAAGAGATTCGACATCGTTTTCCTTGACCACATGATGCCGGAAATGGACGGTATCGAGACGCTGGCACGGGCAAAGGCGATGCCGGAGAGCAAGTGTCATGGCGTGCCGTTCATCGCGCTGACCGCCAACGCCATCGCAGGCGCGCGGGAAATGTTCCTCGAAAAGGGCTTCAACGATTACCTTTCCAAGCCCATCAACAGCAAGCTTCTGGAACGCATGATTCAGGAATATCTGCCTGAGAGCAAGATCCTCGAGCCGGAGGAAGCAGAGCCTGAGACGGAAGTCAAGGCGGAGGAACCGAAATCGGAGATCGTCGAAACGACGAATGCACCGCCACCGGAGGAAAAGTCCGCCGGCAAAGCCGAAGAAAGTGCGGACGGCGCGGCGGCAGATTCCGACGGCACGGAAATCGACAAGGCGCTCGGCATGCAGTATTGCGGAGATATGGAAGAGATGTTCCAGGAGTTTGTCAAGATGTTCTGCGAGCGCAAGGAAGAGACTTTTGGGAAAATCTGCGACGCTTACGACGCCGGTAAATGGGAAGACTACACGACCCATGTCCACGCGCTGAAATCCACCGCGCTTTCCGTCGGAGGACAGAAGCTCTCTGAGGCGGCAAAGGCTCTCGAGATGGCGGGTCATGCTTATCTCGACGGGCCGGAAGCGGAAAAGGAAAAGCAGCTCGCCTATATCCGAGAACATCACGAACCGACGCTGGCGCTTTACGACGCGTATTGCGAGGAGGCGGAAAAACGCGGATTCTGGCTAAAATGAGGATTTTTTGAAAAAAGAAGGATTTTCAGCGGAAATGCAGAAATAATAATTACAGTATTATCGTAAAGGAGGCTTATTTAATGGCTACATTCACGGTAAGAGGAAGAAATATGGAGGTTACGCCGGCGCTGAAGGACTACGTTGAGAAGCGCGTCGGGAAAATTGCGAAGTATTTTGACAAGGTCGGAGAAATCACGGTGCTCCTGACGGTCTCGAAGGGACGGCACACAGTGGAAGTCACGGTTCCCATCGACAACGGCTTTGTGCTCCGCGGCGAGGAAGCTACGATGGATATGTATACGTCCATCGATCTCGTGGTGGAAAAACTTGAACGGCAGATTCACAAGCATA
>JAEERZ010000105.1 GCA_016286075.1 Selenomonadaceae bacterium | reverse complement strand
GAAATTTCCGATTTCGGTTGTTGTCAGCCAATGATGCGGCGTTACAACGCTTCTGATTCTTTCTGTCAATGGGGGGAACAGGGAAAGGTATTCGTGTCCTTTCGGGGCGATTAGTTCCATCAAGGTCGGAAAGATATTCATGTGCCCGCCGATGGCGTTGCCTGCGAACATGGACGGCTTGAGGTCGGGATGCCGCAAGGCGAAAAAGGCGCAGGCATGCTCCCGGAACGTCGGCTGTTTGCGATGGGAAATGCCGCAGTCAAATGGGAGCGCGCGCATGGCGTGGTCGCCGGTGACGATAAAAAGACTGTCGGGATAGAGCGTTTTCATCTCTTCGATGAAACGGAAAAGCGCCCAGTCCGTGTACCAATAGCAGCCTAATTTCCTTTGGGTCATGCGGCTGCTGCGAACGGCTTCGGGAGCGTCGGGCATTGTTCCTTCCGTACTGTATCCGTAGTCTGACACCGGAATTGTGTAAGGGCCGTGATTGGAGGTTGTATAGAGGAAATGGAGCGTCGGAGTTCCGTCGTCCGCTTCTTGAATTCGTTTTCCTGCCTCCGAAAGAAATACATGGTCGTAAACGCCGAGCCATGTGCGCGGCGCGTCGGGCGGGCAAAAATCAGGAGCGCCGTACATGGCGTCGAATCCTGCAGCGGGAAGAAAATGCTGGAGGCTCCCCCAGTTCAGTTCCCCTCCGTACCAAAAATCAGAGCGATAGCCTAATTTGCGAAGCTGTATGGGCAAAGACGTGGGCAGCGTTCCGTGCCAGAAGGGTTCCGCTTCGTTGAATTCAAGGCCCGAATCATAGATGCCTAAAATGAGACTGACGAGGGAGGGTTGCGACAGAAGCCCTGCCGACAGGAAATTGGGAATCGTGAAAGCATGAGGGTCGGCGCAGAATTTTTTACCCCCGTCGGCGATATGCAGGGAGGCGTAAGGCGGATCCAACGGAGCCTGCTCATAGCTTTCCGCCAGCAGATAAAAAATATGTTTCGGCGGCGTGATGCGCGGCCCACTGGCTCGGCGGACAAATGCTTTTAGCGGTTGATCCAGATTCTGCCAGTCGGAGGAAGGCATGATGGCGTCGATACGCGGGACAGCTTCGGCATCCGTGTGATTTAAAAGCTCATGCGGGGGATGTTTCCATACAATCTCAAGAGTGACGAGGTCGTCCATGGTGGCCTTTGCGAGAAAAATGTCTTCCTTCACAATCGTCGGAATTTCGTCCCATTCGGGTTTATTGGCATGGTTGAAGCTTCCGCCGTAGCGGAAATAATAAAAGAGAGCCACGGCTCCGGCGGTCACAGCCGTATTGAAAGCGTATCGGGCTGTATCCGAAGCAAAGTCCGGATAGGGAAGCGTCGGAGTGGACAGCCAAAGGCGCGTCAGAAAATAACAAGTCCATAAAAAGGGGATAAAACTCAGTAAGACCAAAACTCCGTGATTTTGATGGAAAAAAATATCCAACAGATTTCTTTTATCCGCATTTTTTCCCATCCAAAGCGTTTTGTTGTATATATCCCGATAATGATAGTAGTAAATCAACTTGCCGATAAATGCAGCGTACAGTACGGCAAGATAAACGCAGATTCCCACGGCGCGGAGATCGTTTCCGATGGCAAACCATTCGGGGAAAAAAGTGCCGGGAAGACTTACCAATATCATTGGGTAGAGGAGCGTGTAGGAATTCCAGTCCATGCCCCACCAAAAACCATAACGGAAACAGTGATAAAACTTTTTCCATTGGCCGTCTAAAGAAGAATATCCGCCATACATAATAATAAAGGCAAGGCGAAACAACGCGCAAACGACAGGAGCGATACAGAAAAGTTTCAGGTCCTGTTGCAAGCCGAGATAAAAGAGTGAAAACATAGAGCCCTCCGGGAAAATATTCCGAAGCGACGCGAAGAGCGCCGCCCCCGATTGTCATTTTACCGCCGCCTCGGAGATTGTCAAGTCCGCTGCATGACGGGCAAAAAATCTGCCGACGAGATTTTCGTCGGCAGTCTGTTGCTCTTATGAAATGGAATATCAATCTTTCGGGTTGTACTCGAGAATCTGGACGTCGCGGTATTCGTTCAGGTCTAAAAGTTCCGAATCCATGACGCGAATCAGAGGCCGGGCCGCGTAATCGTTCGCGTAATGGACGATTGTTCCAGACAGTCCGTTGGACAGATATACGCGCGAGCCGAGGAAGGACTCCTTCAGATTGGACAGGAACGGGACGCAGACGCTGGGATCGAGCTTCGTATACATGTCCGCCGTAATCTTGTCGATGGCGGCGAAAGGCGTTTCCTTGCGGAAGCCTTCGCGCTCGGTGGTGATATTGTCGTAAAGATCGGCTACCGCAATCATGCGCGCGTAAAGGTGGATGTCAGTGCCGCCGATGCCGAAGGGGAACCCGGTCCCGTCCATGGCTTCGTGATGTTGCAGAGCCGTGCGTTTCACAGCCTCGGATAATCCGGAGCTGGCCGAAAGAATCATCTGTCCGTCTACCGTATGCTGTTCATAGGCTTCGCGGTCTTCGCCGGTGAGCGTTTCTACGCGTTTGTCCAACAGGCGGTCGGGGAATCTCGTTTTCCCGATATCGTGCAGGAATCCCGCAAGAATCACTTCCTGCGTTTCGCTCGCGGACAACTGCATCCATTTTGCGAGGACGCCCGAGATAATCGAGACGCGAACCGAGTGGTTATAAACGTCGGCCGCAAGGTGGTTGACCTCCAGCAGATAGTCCATTACGCCGCTCTGCTTGGCCATCGGGGCAATCGTTTCCTTGACGACCTCTTTTGACTTCTCGACAGGAGCGTGGCCGCTGCTCTTTGCTTCCTCAAAAATCGAGCGGGCTTCATGGATGACGTCCTTATATTCGGAAACGAAAGCGCTGCCTTCGTCGAAAAGCGCGGATACGTTTTGGAAGGCTTCGCTCAGTTCATATTCGTCTTTGACATAAACGAAAGGGATATCTAAAAATGCAAGGCGGGTAATATGCGCCTTCGAGAGGAGCGTTCCCTCGGAAAGAATGACCATCATCTCGTCGTTGATGATCGAACGCGCGAGGATCATGCCCGGCTGGAGCTCTTCTACAGGTAAGGATCGCAAAGTAATTCCTCCTTTTGCAGTGCCGATTCGTTATAGTCATATACAATCATATTATATCATAAAATATTCTTAAAAAAAGCAGATTTTTCTATAATTTTTCAAAGAATTAAACAATGAGGCTTTCGACGCAGACAACGTAGACAAAATAGCATATTAGGCAAACAGCTCGCTCCATGCGCGAAGCAGATCGTCCATACGCCAGCGGGCGTTTGCAGGACTGGTGGAAGGGAGCTTCAGGATGCGTAAATCGGAACGGGTCAGCAGCGGGCGGTTCGCTTTTGCGAAAGTAGCGTAAGCGGTGCCTCCGTTCAGTCCGATGGTGCGGATATTGGGCCACAGCTGGAGGAACGCCGTAAAATCGTTTGCCGTGGCGTTGCGAATGTCGGAATCCAGACTGCCGGCACGGTCGCAGGTATCTATCGCGTCCCAGAGTGCCACATGATGGCGGAGCAGCATTTTCAGACGGGCGCCGTATTCCGGGGGCGTTTCGGTTTCCTTCAGCAGCTTTGTCATCAAAGGCCAAAAACGGTTCATTGGGTGCGCATAATATTCCTGCGCCGCCAGCGAAGCCGCTCCCGGCATCGAGCCTAAAATCAGTATGCGGGAGCGCTTGTCCACGCTTGGCGGCAGTCCTGCGCAGTGCGTATTTTCTTTGCTCATTGTCGGTTTTCCTTCCTTCGGCAGTAATCTCATACTATCTTGACGGGCTTAGCCACTGAAAATATTATAACATGGTTTTTGCTTTGTCGCGTCTTTTCTTGACGCTGATACCTCCGAGGGCATATAATAGCTGAAAACCGATAAGGAAGGAAAGCTGTCATGAGCATTGCCAAAGAAAACGAGATGCAGGACGTGGTCCGGGAAATCCTCGCCGATTACGATCAGGGGCGGCCCATCGACCGGCGCGAGGTGTCGACGCAGATTGACGAAAAAGCCGTCGTCGGCGTCGTGCAGAAACTTTTGCGCATTCTCTTTCCGGGCTATTACCGGAAAAAATCCTACACCCCGCACGACGATGAACGGAATCTGTCTTTTTTTATTGAGGAAATCGAGTTCCAGTTGACGCGGCAGGTCGCGGGCGTTCTGCGCGGGCAGCCGGATTTTGAGGAGGCGGATGAACCTGCGGTTCGCAGGGAGGCGCTGCGTCTGGTGCTGGCGTTCCTGCATCGCATTCCCGCGCTCCGTGAACTGGTCAATACCGATCTTGAAGCTACTTTTGACGGTGACCCGGCGGCAAAGAGTATGGAGGAGATCGTTCTTGCTTATCCAGGGCTTTTGGCTATTACCATATACAGGATTGCCCATGAGCTTTTCCTGCTTCGCGTTCCGCTCATACCGCGCATGATGACGGAGTATGCCCACGCCCGTACGGGGGTGGATATCCATCCGGGGGCGACCATCGGACGCTATTTCTTTATCGACCATGCTACGGGCGTCGTCATCGGAGAGACTTCCGTCATCGGCGAGCATGTCAAGATTTATCAGGGCGTCACCATCGGCGCGCTTTCCACCCGAGGCGGGCAGAAGCTCAAAGGCGTCAAGCGGCATCCGACGATCGAGGACAACGTCACGATTTATTCCGGCGCTTCGATTTTAGGCGGAGAGACCGTTATCGGGCGAAACTCCGTCATTGGCGGCAACTCCTTCATTACGAGACCGATCAAGCCAAATACTCGCGTCAGCATCAAGAATCAGGAGCTTCAAATCGATGAGAGCGACGGGGAAACCTTCTGCGAACGCGATCTTCAGCAGGGCGCGTGGTTTTACACAATCTGAACATCTTGACGGCGCTCCGTTGTTTTGCCATCTATGAAACAATCAGCAGATTTTCAGAAAGGTATTGACATCGGCGCGGCGTGGTGTTAAGATTGCAATGTCAGCGGGAGTTGACTTTGAAAATCGAATATGGATTTGGATTGGGTGTCGAAGACTTAATAGAAAAGCCGGTTGAAGGCCGGCGCGGTCCCGCCACTGTATCAGCGAGCAGATCTGCAATCCGTCACTGGGGTAAAGCCTTGGGAAGACGCAGACGAGCGATGACCTGGAGCCAGGAGAACTGCCCAATCGACGATCGCCGTTAAAACCTGCGAGGGATGGGGAAGGAGATTCTGAGAAGTGCTTCGACGGGACGCCGGATTTCCGGACGTCTTTTCGTGCGCGATATATAGCTCTTTTCCGTTCGCGGAAAAGAGCTTTTTTGATGCTCCGACGGCGACCATGAAACAGGCGAAAGGTTTTCCCTATGGTTTTTCAGCTCCATAGGGAAGCACTGCTCATACATTTCATTCATTTTTTCGGGTCGCTCTGCGGCCCGGGCCGGGGGGATTCCCCCGGCCTCCCTCCTCTTTTTTGCGAGGGTGACGTTTGTCGGAAGGTTTTCTCCATGGTTTCAGCTCTATGGAGAAACATTGCTCATACATTTTTACCTTCGTCGCGTTTGCGGCGGGCCTCCGAAGAGGATTTTGGAGGCTTCCTTTTTTCCATATTGCCGTAAGGCATGGAGATAAATAATTTTATAGAGAAAGGTGGAGTGATTATGGAAACGTTGGAGGCAAAAGGCCTGAAGCCGCTGAAGATGCCGGCGGCAGCAAGTCCGGCTTCGCGTGACGTCGAGGAAGAATGGTGCGCCGACCCGCATCTTTCGGCTGTGGAGATGACGCCGCTTGAAGCGAGGCTCGCTGCGAAAAGCCCGGAGCTTTCGGAAGGATTGAAGAAGCTCCGCACGTCAATCGGGGAAGAAGCGTATGCGAAGCATATCGCGGAACTGCCGAATCTGACGAAGAACGCGCAGTCGCTTTTAGTGGTGGCGAGGAGCTTTATGCAGCGTTCGCTTTTGGAGCGCGACTATATCCCTAAATTCAAAGAAGCATTCGGCGTGGAAATTGTCCGCGTCGTGGCGTAATTAAAAATTTTTAAATTTTAGATGAGGAGAGGTTAGTATGAGGAAATCCTGGAAGAATCTTTTGGCGGCTTCATTGGCTTGCACGACGATGGTCGGTTTCTCGGCAACAGCATCGGCAGCGTACACGCTGAGTGAGGAGGTCAAGGCCCCGACGCCCGCGTTGAAGCAGGCTGCTCAGATCGGCGTGCTGGTGCATTCGACACCGGAGCTGCAGGATCTGGAGAACAAGGACGCTATCGTGGTCATGAGCTTTGGCACGACCTATAAAGAGACGCGCGCTAAGACGATTGAAGCGACAGTTGCGGATATCCAGGCGGCGCATCCGGGCGTTAAGGTAGTGACGGCGTTCACTTCCCATATTATTATCGACCGCATCCAGGCGAAAGAAGGCATCAAGTATCCGACGCCGGAGGAGGCGCTGGAGCAGCTTCAGGAGGAAGGCTACACTCGCGTTGCGCTGACTTCGCTGGACGTGATTCCGGGTATGGAATACGCTTATGATACGGCTGTGTTCAATCTTTACAAGAACAATTTCAAGAAGATGACGATGGGCGAGCCGCTGATGTACTGGATGGGCCAGGAAGAGCAGCGCGACGACGTGTTGGATTTCGTCAAGGCTCTGCAGTGGGAGTTGACGGATGCGAAGCTCGAGAAGAACGAGGCTGTGCTCTTCATGGCGCACGGTACGCCGCATCCGGCGAACGCCTATTATCCGGTTATTAACAGCCGTTTCCATCTGACGAATCCGCCAATGCGGAACGCCTATGTTTATACGGTTGAGGGCTGGCCGAATCTGGAAAATGCAATCCATCGCCTGAAGAGGAAAGGCTTCAAGAAGGTACTGCTGGTGCCGATCATGATGGTGGCCGGCGATCATGCGACCAACGACATGGCGGGCGCTGAACCGGATTCCCATAAGTCGATTCTCGAAAAGGAAGGCTTCAAGGTGCGCGCGTACCTGCACGGCCTTGGCGAGAATCCGCAGATCCGCCAGATGTTTGTGGATCGCGCGAACGAGGCTTGGGACGCGCTGCAGGCGAAATAAGATAACGATGATGTAAAGGCGGAGAGCTGCCGACAGGATTATTCTGCGGCAGCTCTTTTTCCAAAAGGAAGACGTATGGAAAGACGAAGAACGGAATATCTGTGTCCGCCGATGCGGATGGCGGGGAGCTTCGGCGCAATCTCACAGTTGGAATATGTGTTGACGGCGTATTTTCATCTGCGCGTGATCGAGCCGTGGGATTTGGAAGTTATCAAGGACAAGGTCAGGAAGCAGGCCGCCATTTGCCATTTTTTCGATGACCGGACGGAAGACTGGGAGTTTGACGCCTATGCGGCGACGCTTTACCGCACGGTTTGCGAACTGAAGCATACGCCGATACGGACGGGACTTGCGAACGGCGAGCTTCCTGCGGGCGAGGCGAGGGTGGAATATCTGCTGCTCTTGGCGCATGAAGGCTGCGGCGTGTTTGGCGAACTGCTCCGTTTTTTGGCGGCTCAGGCAGGCTATACGCCGGAAGAGCTTTGCGAGCATCCGGGATTGATGACGGAAGAGGAACAGACTTACGGCCAGTGGTACGACGATTTGCTGGACAGGATGCGGAAGCTCATAGCCATCATGGATTGCGAGGAGTACTCCGGACAATCTGTGCTGGAGGCTGTGGCTGCGGAACCCGGGTGCGCCGAAAAGAAGGGCCTCGCAGCGGTGCTGCTGCGGGTTTCGGACGAGGCGTCGGCAT